>JADLFD010000354.1 GCA_020845805.1 Verrucomicrobiales bacterium
CGGAATTCCCCGTGCGCGAGAATGGGCTCACGTACCTGCTCTCCTTCGCCGAGGGGTACTCCACCGGACTCTTCCTCGACCAGCGCGACAACCGCCGTCGGCTGCTCAAGAACTGGATCGGCCCCGATTTCCCGGTGCGCGCAGGCACCCTGGTGGGGGCGGAGGTCCTCAATCTCTTCGCCTATACCTGCGCCTTCTCGGTGGCCGCCGCCGCCGGCGGGGCGATCACCACGAGTCTCGATCTGTCGCGCAAATACCTCGACTGGGGACGCCGGAACATGGCGGCCAACCAGATCGACGCCACCCGCCATGACTTCATCTTTGGCGATGTGTTCGAGTGGTTGCGCCGGCTGTCGCGCAAGGGCCGCTCCTTCGACGTCGTCCTGCTCGACCCGCCCACCTTCTCCCAGTCGCGCGAACACGGGGTCTTCAAGGCGGAGACCGGGTATGCCGAACTCGTGGCCCAGGCCGCTCGCGTGCTGCGCCCCGGCGGCGTGCTCCTCGCGTCCACCAATGCCGCCCGTCTGGACCCCGAGCACTTTCTGGAGCAGGTCCGCACCGGACTCTCGTCGTCCGGCCACACCCTGGAGCGGGAATTGTTCGTCCCCCAGCCCCCGGACTTTCCCACCCACCGTGATGAACCGGGCTATCTCAAGACGGTCTGGCTCCGCACGCGCGGGTCCCCGGGATTGCCGGCCCCCGGCCGCCTTTGACAGGCTCCGCCCATGCTCAACGCCCTGCGTGTGCCCGCCGCCGAGAAGGATTCCCGCTGGGTGATGCTGGTGCTCCACGGGCTCGGCGACAGCCTCGCGGGTTACCGATGGCTGCCCGAAGCCCTCGGCCTGCCCTGGCTCCATTACCACCTGGTCAATGCGCCCGATCACTACTTCGGTGGCTACTCCTGGTATGACTTCGCCGGCGAACCCGCCCCTGGAATTCATCGCAGCCGCCAAAAGCTCTTCGAGACGTTGGACGAACTGAAGAAGGAGGGGTTCCCACCGTCGCAGACCTATCTCTTCGGATTCTCGCAGGGTTGCCTCATGACCCTCGAGGTGGGGTTGCAATACCCCGAACTCCTCGCCGGTTGCGTGGGCATCAGCGGCTACGCCCATGAACCGGAGCGCCTCGTCCGGGACATGGCCCCGGTCGCGCGCCAGCAACGCTTCCTCGTCACCCACGGAACGCACGACCCGCTCATCCCCATCGAGCCCGTTCGCGGGCAGATGCGTTTCCTGCTCGCGGCCGGAGCGCACATCATGTGGCGCGAGTTCGCGAAGGATCACACCATCGCCGGCGAAGAGGAGCTCGAGGTAATCCGCACCTTCGTCACGGCGTGCCGCTCGGCTTGACCGGCAAGGCCGCCCCCGCCGCCGCAATCCGCTCGTTCACAATGCGCAGGTAGTCCAGCGAAGGCTGGTACTGCGGCCATCCCTGCGTGACGGAACGGGTGAACCAATCGCGCGCCGCCACCAGGTCGCCGCGCTGCAGCTCGTGCCAGCCCAGGTAAAAGCTGGTGATGCGACCCTCGGGATCCACGCGGTGCGCTTCACGGAACTTCTCCCCCGCACGCTCGCCCTCCCCCAACCAGTCCAGACACATGCCAGCACGAAACCGGAACGCTGGCTGGTACGGGTTCAAGGCCGCCGCGCGGTCAAACCAGGTCAATGCCTCGCGGGCCATCGCTTCGTACCCTTTCACCCCCGTGAAACTGCGCAGTCGATACACCTCCCCAATCTGGTAGGCGGTCCAGGGATTCCGCGAATCCTTCGCCCACGCCGCGTTTAGCGTGGCGAGTTGCGCTTCGGAGGCCGCGGGCTCGACCTTGGCCCGGTTCAGCAACCGGGTCTCGGGCCAACGCCGCTGCAGATCCGCACCGATCAGGACCACCAGAGGCAACGCCACCAGCAGCAACACCACGAATCGCCAGGGCCGCCGCGAGGAGAGCCACCAGTCGTCGGTCGCATACCGACCGTACCCGGCCAGCAGCGCCATCCAGGTCACCACCACCAGCGCGTTGCCCGGAATGTGGAAATTGAAGTCCACAAAGGCATGCACCAGGAGCGCCACCAACCCCGCGCTGGCACCCAGCACAAAGGCGTACCGGCTGCTCCGTTTCACTTCGATGTCGCCCGGATCCCGGCGCACCTGCCGCAGGGTCCGCACCACGCCGTACCCCAGCAGCAACCAAGTCAGCGCCGCTACCGCCGTGCCCGCCGCTCCCCAGTCCGCGAGCGCATCGAGATAATCGTTGTGCGCGCGCTCCGGTTCGCCGTTCGCACGCCAGGTCCGGTACTGCTTGAAACGCTCCGCGAAATGCGCCGGCCCCACACCCAAGGTCCGATGGTCCTGCCACATCGCCCACGCCGCGCGCCACACATGCGGACGCGAATTCCTCGCCTCGGGATTGAGATCGTGCGAGCCCTCGATGCGCGAGCGCATGAAGGGATTCTTGAGCACGAGAAAAGACGCGCCCGCGAGCAGGACCACCAGGCAGATCACGGCCGGCCACCGGTAGTCGCGGTTGCGCACCAGCGGCCAGGTCACGAACGCCACGCCCACCGCCATGGCCAGCCATCCGCCGCGCGAGAAGGAAAGCACCAGCCCCGCGAGCATCACCAACACGGCGTACCCCAGCAGCACGCGACCCAGGGCCTTCACCCGACCGGCCAGAACGGCCGCCAATCCCACCGGCACCAGCAGTTCCAGCAGGCCCGCGAAATGGTTCGGGTTCGCATACGACCCGCTCGCACGCCGGCCGAAGTCCGGTCCGCGCCCGAGTCCCCAGACGGTGTTGTCACCACTGGCAAACTGCCAGGCGCCATAAAAGCACAGCAGGGTCGCCAGCCCGATCAGGCCCCAGGCCAGACCCTGGGTCGTGTCCTGGCTGTGCAGATTGTTCAGCACCACGAAGAACAGGGCCGCGTAGGTCACGATCCGCATCCACTCGCCCCAGGCGGTGTACGGCAATTCGGCTTCCCAGGTCCGCCACGCCGCCCAGCCCACCGCGAGCACCACACCCCAAGCCACCGGAGGCCAGAGCACACGGTGACTACGCACCGTCGCCAAACGCACCATCCACACCACGGCCGACGCGCCCACCAACGCCTGCACCACCAGGAAGTCCCCCACCCGCACTCCGCCGAACGCCAGAATGCCCATCGCCAACGCGGCGCCGATCAACGTCACGATCGTCCGCTCAAGCCACGTGTCCCAGCGTTCTCCATCCATGGGACGCGCAACCTATCAGGCCGGCAATTCGGGTCACAACCGAAACCCATGCCCGCTCGCTCACGGAACGCCCAGGCCCAGGCCCAAGACGCGAGGCACCTCGATCCGCGCCCACCACCGCGATTGCCCTCGTCCTTCCCGTCCCTGGTTCCCTTCGCGCGCCTCCACGTGAAAGCGCGAGGCATAGGTGCGCCCTTCAAACTCCAGGCGCACCTCTCCCCCCGCGCCCTCACGGAGCCGGCCCTCATAGAGATTCACGAACACCTCGAGTTCGCGCACGTCCACCGGCTCCGTGAACTCCACGAACTCGAACTCGCTCCCGGGCGAGGTGCGGTGATCCTTGAAATAATAGCCGTCCGGACTGCGCGGATGCTCAAACGAGAGCCGCTCCCGTCCCGAAGCGGGACGCGCATACAGATCGAAATCGACGTCGTCCTGCCACCGAATGCCGATCTTCAGGCGCCCCGCGGACCGGGCCGGCGGGCCCTCCGCGGGGTTCAGCACGCGATCCCCACGAATCCAATCCAGAGAATCCGTCGCACGCGTCACGCGAATCATCTCCAACTTGCCGGGGACGGCCGCCCCCTCCGCGGCCATCGTCCGCTCCGCCCCGCCAGATGCGGTCGCGCCCAGAGTGGCTGCGAAGACGGTCGGCAAATCCGTGGCCACGGTGCGCAACACGCCACCCTGCCGGGCGACAAAGAGACGCCAAAACCGTTCCACCCGCTCGCGATGCACCTCGCTGACCCACGGATCCCCGAAGTACCCCCAGTCCACCACCACCCGGGACAAGCATCCCCCCCGCTCCTGCGTGCCGTACACCGATCGTTCGCGCGTCACCGCGAGATGCGCGTCGGAGGGGAAATAACCCGCCGCCATGGAGAAGGACGGTTCCTTGTCATCCACGTACAATGGACTCCCGAGCAACACCACCCGCACCTCGCGCCCGGGAGGCACCAAGTGTTCCGAGATGAAGTCCAGCAACTGCGGCACTCGCAGCGCACCCCCGAAACTCAGGGGCCCCGCCGGCGCGCGCACCTCGTTCGTCGCCAGGAATCGCTTCGTCTCCCGCAACGCATCGGAGAACTGGTTCAACCGGGTCTTCTCGCTGCGGAACGCCTCGCGGTCCGGAATGAGGATCCGGGCCACGGTGCGCAGGCGGTAGCCGTCCAGAAGGGTGAGGGAGGAATCCACCGGCATCTGCGTGACCAGGAAGCGCACCACGTGGCGGAACGCAGCTTCCTTGGCCGACGCGTCCAGGTAGGGCGACAAAGCCATGACCCAGCACGCCGGCCCGGGGACCCGCCCGTCCGCCTCGGAAGCTCCAGTTTCCTCCCCGCCTCGCGCCATGGCGGGCACCCCAATCCCGCCGATCAACGCCACCAGCACCAGCCCGCGCTGAATCCAGCCAATCCAACTTCGTGGCGCGTTCATCGACGTCCCTCCCCTGCCGTCGCCACCGGTTCCCCGTTGGTATGCACCGGCGGCTCCTCATCCAGCGCCGCCAATCGGCCACGCAACTCTTCCGCGGCACGTTCGATGATGCGCTGCTTCTGCACCCCCCGGTCGTGCAGTGCACGCTGTTCGCGTAAGAACAGGGATCTCGCGTAGGCAGTGAATACCGCCAGCTCATGCTCCAACCGGGTAACCGCGCCCACCGCCTGTGCCAACCGCCCTCGCTCGTCCTGCAGCCGTGACTCCAGGGACACGCGTTCCCGCTCGAAGGGCGCGAACACCGGGTTGACCGCCAACACCACGGGTCGGTGCTTCGCGTACAGCTGGCTCATATAGATCCCGAGCAGGGCGGACAGGAAGATCTCCGCCACCGCCTGGCCCCCCACCAAGAGTCGGTCCACCGACTTCGCCCCACCTCCACTGGCCCCGCCATTTGCCTCCGGACCCTCAAACACGCTCAAGGCGCGAATCTGCTCCTCCGTGGTGCGCGACAGGCTGGGATAAATGCTGGCGTAGGCTCCCAACCAGGCGGCCATGCCCGCCACTCCGGCGACGAAACAGGCCCAGGCATACCACCGCTGCGCCCGCCGCCCCTCGATCTGGTCCCACCCCACCTTCACCGCCAAGGCACCCACCGGCAGCAACGCCGCCCAGAAATAGGCCCGCATCGGATGCTCCGAAAAGGTGACGATGCCCGACTCCAACAGGTTGAAGGAAATGTTGAAGATGCCGAATACGAGCAGCGCCACGATGGCCAGACCCGCCGACCAGAACATGGTCCGGGACCAGGCGTTCCAGGGCCGATTGGGTTGGTCGTCCGCCACGCCATCCTCCTCGGCCGCCACAAAACGTTCCTGTTCCTCCAACTGCTGCGTGGCCTTGCGCCACTGAAGTTCCAGCGCCCCCAGCCGCGCTTCGCAGCCCAGGCGCTCCTGCTCCTGCCGCGCCAACTCCGCGCCGTGACGGTGCAGGAACAGAGATCGATGAAAGGCCTCCACCGCCTCCACGCCCGCAGCCTCCCCGGCTTCGGCCACGCTGCGGATGTACTCGAGATGGATCGTGGGCGCGACGGTCCCGTCGCCGCCCGAAACCGGGAGCGTACTCATGGGATAAAGGGAAATCTGAGGAAGATGGAACGCCCGGACCCGACCACTCAGCCCGGTCCGGACGTTCCCGGTGAAACCTAGGTCACGTCAGGGCTTGCTGGGTTCCAAGGTGCGAGCCTTCTCGGCTCCCGAGGTCCCGGTTGAATACTCGTCCTGGGGGCCCGATTGCTTCCTGACCTCTTTGGGCTCCTTGGGCTCCTTGAGCTTGGGTGCCGACCCAATCGACTCCGTGGAGGAACCGGCGGACGACGAGCTGGTGCGTCGTTCCTCGCGAGAACGCAGCGAGTGCGCCCCTTTACCTTCGAGTTCCCGTTCGATCTCCTGCTCCACCTCGCGCTCGATCTGCTCCTCCATGCGGTCGGACTCGTCCTCCAACCGATCGAGCTCCGCCTCCAGGTGGCCAAGTTGTTTGCTCAACTGGCCGATCTCGCGCGACAGCGCGCGGCGGTGCTCTTCGAGTGGACGACGCAGCCCTTCCTTGGCCGTCGCGGACCGCGCCATGCTGGCCGCCTTCTCCGCGGTTTCCCGCACACGGCGTTCGACATCCGCCATGGCTTTCTCCGCCATACGCACCTGTTCCTCCGACCTCCGGATCTTCACGTCCACGTTCAGGTTGCTGTCGGCTGTGCCCGTGGCGCGCGGTTTGCCTTCGCGCTCTTTGACGACACCGCGACCCGTGCGCTGGTCCACCAAGGACTCGACCATCTTCTCGAGTCGGTCCAGGCGTCGCTCGAGCTCGTCACGCGATTCCACCGCCAGATCCCGCGACACTTCCGCCAGGCGCAGCACGTCGCCGGGTTTCCCTTCGATGCGCGTGGGACGCTTGAGCACGCGTGGTTTCAACGACGGATTCACGGTCGGCACTTCCACGATCATCGGATGGGGGGGCGGCGCCGGCAGAGCCAGCGTGACATGAGGTGCGTGCCTCTCCGAGAGGTGGCCCGGCACCGGTGGCACGGGGGGATGCACCAGCGTGTTCGCGGGCTCCGGGGGACGCATCTGCAGGACGTCCCCGTCCGGACCTGCGATCGTGATCGCTCCCTCGGTCGCCTGCACGACAACCGCGTTCTTCTTCTTGGGAAGAGACTCTTCCAGGACGTCGGACCCCGCGGACTCCAGGTCGGTCTGCACCTCGACGTCGGTGGAGATCGAGATGTCCACCGGAGCCTCCTCGACCGTGTACGACTCCGTCACCTGATCCAGTTCCACCGCTCCCGTACCCGGGGAACTCTCGGGGCTCGACCCGGCGACCGAGAGTCGCGGAGCCGCATGGAAGGCCAACGCCCCCAGCACCAGCACGGTGGACGTCCAGGCTCCAGCGCGCATCCGTGCCAGGCGCGGCGAAGTATTCCGATTGGTATTTAGCAGCATATGAATCCTTTCCTTGAGTTGACTTGGGTTGCTCCACGCCGCAGGCGCAGCGACCCATTCCGGGCCGCGCATCCGCCGGGCGTGTTCCGTGAGGAAAAGTGCGTACGACCGCGGCGAGCCCTTCGCCGAAAGCACATGGTCGTCACAGGCGATCTCGCGCTCCACCGCGAGCCGCCGCGAAATCCAGATCACCGCCGGGTGAAAAAAGAAGAGCGCCACAGCTCCCTGCTGGATCAGGTTGCTCCAGTCGTCCCAGCGTCGGACATGGGCCAGTTCGTGGATGAACATCGGCTCCCAGTCCGACGCCGATCCTTCCGCCAACAACGCCGGCATCAACACCACCGGATGCCGCCATCCCACCAGGATCGGCGAGTTGAGCTCCGAGACGATGGCGAGTCGGACCGGACGCCGGACGCCGCTCTCCGCAACGACCCCGCGGAACGCGGCCTCCATCGCGGTCGGCGCCGGGAGCGCCGCGCGACGCAGCCGTCGAAGCGCGGCGCACTGCAGCAGAAGACGCACCAACCGGATTCCGGCCACGACCAGCCAACACCCCAGCAAACCCCAGCCCACCAGTCGCGGGACCACGACGCGCCATCCCAACCGGCCTGCCCCGCTCGCCCGGTGCTGGCCTGCCTCCACGTTGCCTTCGGCCTCCACACCGGACGCCATCTCAGACTCCCCGGGCAGCTGAGCCGCCGGACCCGCGCCCGGTTCAGCACCGACCGGGCTTCCCATCTCGAACCCACGACCCCACTCGTCGTCGGCCCCCGCCACCTGTTCAGTCGCCCTCGCGATGGGTGCGGCCGCGAGAGTCGGCGTCTCCTGGTCCCGCATGGCAGGCAACGATGACCCGAGTTCGACCTGCGGAACCGTCCCCACCGCCGCAAGGGTCGTCTCCGATTCGGTAGTGACCTCCTCCCCATTCGATACCCACGAGCGATCCCACCACGAAGGAAGCCGCGTCCCCGCCGGAAACAACGCGTGCCCCACGGGCAACGCCATCACGATCAGCAACGCCGCGAACGCCACGGCGTGCCGGGTGGCCGCGTTGGACCTCCGCAGGATGCGCAGGGCCAACGCCAGTCCCACCGCCACCAGGAGCCCCTGGTAAAACCCGGTCGCCACCCCGCCCAGAATGCGGTCGAGAATCGGTTGCAGTTCGGCCATCATGGTTCAGCCCTCCTTCCGACCCTCAGCCTCGCCTTCCTCCAGGATCTTGCGCTTGAGCTCGTCCAGTTCCTCCGGACGCAACTCCTCCTCGCGCAGAAAACTCATGACCAGTTCCCCGGGCGATCCGCCGAAGAACTTGGTCAACAGATGCCGCACCGCCTTCCGCGCCGCCGCGTCGCGCTCCACCTTCGGCCGGAACACGTGCGCACGCCCGTCCTTGCGACAGGCCAGATATCCCTTCTCCGTCATAATCCGCATCATGGTCAGCACCGTGGTGTAGGCGGACCCATCCTTCCCCGAAAGCGCCTCCGCCACCTCGGCCACCGTGGCCGAGCCCTTCTCCCACAGGACCTCCATGATCCGGTGCTCCCCATCCGTCAGCGTGCGTGAACGTCTTCGTGCCATGTGATTCCTTCCCCTCGCCAGCCCGCTCCTTCCCGCCGCCTCGCGGACCCGGAACTGAGCAACTAAAGATTTAGTTTTGAAACCAATAACCGATTCCTCGGCGCGGTCAACTAAATGATTAGTAATTCAACCCACTCCGCACTCCGTGCCCGCTCCTCCCCGCCTTTCACGTCGCCGAGGGCGAATCGTCCGCGCACACTCCCACCGTGTCCCGGCGCGCCCAGCACGTCGTCCTCTCGACCACGCTCGCCCTCTTTGGGCTCGCTCTCGCCTTCAGCCTGCCGGCGTGGCGGGACCGGCACCTCCCGCGCCACGACGGACGCACCGCGCGCGAGTGGTTTACCCGGTTCCACCTGGAGCGCGCGCGTGATCAGGAGGGATCGCCGCGCTCCGCCCGGTTGTTCGACTGTCAGGATGCGTTCCTGGCCATGGGCACGAACGCCGTGCCGTTCCTCATCGAACGTGTGTTCGACTACCGTCCGGACCCGCCCCTGCGATCCCGACTGCGCGAGTTCAACCGACGCCAACTTCCCGACTGGGCCGGTCGCGACCTGTTCCCACCTCATTGGCTGGCCAACGAAGCGGCGTGGGAACTGCTCCGCGATCAGCGCCCCCCTGCCTCGCTGGTCCTGCCCCTGATCCTTCCCCGACTCCAGGGAACGAACACCTTCATGCGCCGGCCCGCACTCGCCGTCCTGGGGACCGTAGGCGACGGCGGAGACCAGGCGGCCGATCTGGCGGTCACCCAGTTCACCAACTCGACGGACCTGACCCTTCGCTTGATGGCCCTGGAGGCGCTCGCCCGCCTCGGCTCCGCGGCCTCCAACGCACTCCCCTTCCTGCTTCAGGACCCGCCCGGACCACAAACCGCGCGCCCCATCGGCCTGCTCGCCTCGCGACTCGGAACCAATGCCACCCGGGCGATTCCCTGGCTCGAAACCCTGCTGACGGACACCAACTCCACGCGCCGCATCCACGCCGCGCTCGCCCTGGTGAGCATCGAGAGCCAGCACCCCGCCGCTTGGGGCGTGATCCACGCCGCGGCGCAGGCGACACCCGTTCCGGAGAACCCGCGCCCGGGCCCCAGGGAGACCTCCCCGAGACTCGCCCTGTGCCGCACCATCCGGAGTCTGGCACTGCGGCCCACTCCCCAGTGGGAAGCCCTGCTCGAGCCGCTGTTCCGCGACGAAGCGGAAGCCTGGAGCGAGGCCGGGGCCGGCTACGAAGTGGCCGACGCCATGGAACAGGTAGCCCCCGATCGTGCCCGCTCCATCCTGCTGGAGTTGACCCGGGATCCGACTCGATGGCACGCGGCCGCACGACTCCTGCGTCTCCAACCGGACCACGCCTCTGCCGCGGCCGCCTTGATCGCGGCCTGCGAGGCCGACTCCCGCCGCCGGCTTCCCATTCTCGAATTCCTTTCCGCCGCCTCGTCCTCCAACTCGGTGGCGATCCCCTTCCTCCAATCCTGCGCGGCGTCGAAGGCGCTGCCCGCCGAGGAGCGCGACGCTGCCGCCACGGCGCTGGCCCGCATTCGCCATCGGGAGAATCGAGTGGCGCACGGTCTTCCGGGGCAAGACTGGTGACCCCCGTCACTCCCGAGTGTTCCACGCTCCGTTTCCCACGACCCTCGCCGACGTTCCCCCGCCGGAGCCACCCCCACTCCTTGAAGTGGACCGTCGCCCTCGGCAATTGCATGGTCGAGCCGTGCTCCGCGGCAGAAGGATTATGCCCCTGATGCTGGCCCTCGTGGCCGCGGCGGTGGGATATCTCCTGGTGCGTGACTGGGCCGTGGACCGCTCCCTTCCTCGTTACCAGGGGGTCGGGGCGCGGGTTTGGTTCGAGCGCATGCGCGCGCACGCGGCAGCCGAAAATCGCGGCGGCGGCTCCCCGCTCGAAGAACTCCGCACGCGTCGCGCCTTCCTGGAGATGGGCACCAACGCCGTGCCATTCCTGATCCAACAACACCTCCTCCTGACGGGCACCAAATCTCCCGGAGTGCGGCTCTATGAGTGGCTTGACCACTTCCTTCGCAGTGCCGGCTTTCAAGCGCTCGACCCTATCGGCGCACGCAACCAGGCGGCGCGAACGCTCCTCGCGGAAACACCCCTCCCGTTGACGCTTCTGCTTCCCGTCGTGCAGGCCGGTATCCAGTCGACCAACCTCATCCGCCAACGCTCGGCCCTCAGCCTCCTCCCCCTGACCCGCCCCGGTGCGGACACCGAAGCCGCCGCTGCGCTCCTGGCGCGTGAATACCTGACCACGAAAGACGCCACCGTTCGGAGCGTGATCACCAGTAGCCTCTCCCTCATGGGCGCTCCGGCCACCAACGTCCTGCCCGAGATCGTCACGCGTCAGGCGGCCGAGCCGCGCTGGAGAGGCACCCTGATCGCGCTGGCGGCGCGGATGGGTCCCCAGGCCACCGCCGCGGTCCCCACCCTGGAGCCCTGGCTGACCAGCACCAACGAAGCGCTCCGCATGTTTTCTGCCGTCGCTCTGCTGAACGTGGTTTCGAATCATGCCTCGGCGCTGGAGGTCGTGACCCGCGCCGCGGAGGCGTCCTCGGGAACGCGTGATGCCCCATCCCCATCCTACTCCCACCGCCCACCTCCCGCCTTCCTCTGCCAGGCAGTCCTGAGCCATCTCCACCGACCGCATCCCGCCCTCGCGACGCTGCTGGAGCGCATCGCACGAGACGCGTTGCTCGAGAAGAGCACCACTCCCAGCGTGGCCGTGGCCTACCAGGCGTTGCGCCGGGCCGCGCCGGAGCGCGCCCGCCTCCTGGCCCGGGAAGAACTCCAGGGTCCTTGGCGGGTGGAATCGGCCATCCTGGTCCTGCGCTTCGACCGCGGGGATCCCCAGGCCACTGCCGTCCTCGCCGAGGCCATTGAGGCTCGGTCGTGGTGGAATGCCGCCGCCTTGTCCGGACTCCGCGAAGCCGCGTCCACCAACGAACTCGCGCTCGCCACGCTGCGTCGCTACGCCAGCGGGGAGCGCACCTTTCCCCTGCGCGGCGCGGCCGCCGAGGCCCACGCGCGTGCCCTTCGCGAAGGCGCCGCCACCGCCCTGGAATGGATCGCCTATCGCGAGGCCCGACAAGTTCGGGGATTGCCCGAAAAGGAGTTCTAGCTCGCGCGGGCTGACTCCCTCTCAAGCGTGGTCGCCGCGTGGCTTTTGGGGTCGCCAAGTCGCGCCCGGGCTCTTCACTCTCGAAACGTGCTCCCCGGCCGGACCGCTAAAGCGTTGCTCGCATTGGGTCTTGGAACGCTCTTACTGATGATCGTTTGGAACCGGTACGAGGATCACGACCTACCACGGTACCAGGGACGCACCGCACGCGAGTGGTTCACGCGCTACCACCGCGAAACCGCCCTGGAACGAAGCGGGCTCCCTGACGTCAAAACGCTGATGGAGTGCCGGCTCGCCTTCCTGGAGATGGGCCATGCCAATCTCCCGCTCCTGGTGCACCAAGTGCTGTCCCCCGGCCGGGATTCTCAAGCCCGTGCCCGGCTCCACGATTTCTTCAAGAACATGCCGCCCTGGGCCGGGCGCGGTTCATTCCCGCCCCACGCCCAGGCGGCCGAAGCCGCCTACTTCCTGGTCTCTTCGTCGAATCCTCCGGCGGATCAGCTTCTTCCCCTGCTCGAACCCGTGTTCCACCACCCTGACGCCGCGGTGGCCACCACCGCCGCCAGCCTGGCCGGCTCGGTCGGCGACGGCGCCGAGAACGCGGCCTCCGCCCTGTGCACCGCGTACTCCCAAACCTCGAACCCCCGATTCCGTGAGGCGGCCCTGGGCGCCCTCAGTCAGCTGCAGGACCGCTCCCCGTTGGCCAGGGAAACGGTCCTGGCCGCCGTGCTTCGCGGGGAATCCGCAGATCATTGGCTGCGCCTTATCGGCCGCGGTCTGGGCCCCTCGGACACCCAACTGCTGCCCAAGATCGAATCGCTGCTGACCCACACCAACCATGCACGTCGCGTCCAGTCCGCCGTCGCTCTTCTCAAGATCGACCCCGAACATGCCGGAGCTCTGCGCGAGTTGGTGGATTTCACCACCACCGCCAGCCAGAGCGCGGCGCGCTTCAAAAAAGCCGGGTCAGGCACGCTGCTCACCCTGACCAGCCTGCACGCGGCGATGGTCCGGTTTCGTCCCGACCCCAGCCCTCGTCTCGTCCTGATTCTCGAATCACTCCTGCGATCGGAGATCGAGCTTTGGGACACCTCCGCCCACCATTTCGGTGCCGTGTACGCCCTGGAGACGGTGGCTCCCGAACGCGCGAAAGCACTGCTGCAGGAGGCGCTGCACGGTCCGCCTGCCGTGCCCGCCGCCGGCATGCTGATCCGCCTCGATCGTGAGCACGCCGAGGCCACCCGCGTCCTCATCTCCACGGTCACGTCGGATCCCTGGCTGAAGCTCAACGGGCTCAGCTTCCTGGCCCAAGCCTCCTCCTCCAACCGCGCGGCGATCGCGTTTCTGGAGCAGGTCGCCGCCGATCCGTCTCGCGTGATGCGTTCCGGGGTCGGGTCGAAGATCCATCCGAGACTCCTGCAGGACACCGCACGCGAGGCCCTCGCCACCGTGCGCTATCGGGAAGCGCGAGCCGCGCGCGGGCTTCCGGACGCCGGTTGGTGAACCGCCTCGCGGGCACTCGCGGGAGTCCAGCCGGGCGACACAAAACAAGAACCCCGGCGCGAACAGGTCGGGCCGGGGTTCCGGAAAAGACCCACCGGGCTCGAAAGCCGCGGGCCGGGTCAGGCGCGGTCACTTCATGCGATCGAACGTCTTCTGCAGGATCTGCCACGGCTTGGCTCCCTGCGTCTTGGCCGAGGCGTCGGCGATGATGCGATTCTCCAGCGCATTCTTGGTGGGCCGCTGCGCTTTGTAGATGACACCGAAGTAGCCGGGGAACGCTTCGCCCGCGAGCCGGTAGGCCGCCGCCTCGTCGCTGACGTCGTGATCCTTGGGCACCTCGGGGAACTTGCCGCCCTTGCGCGGATTCGCCGCGTCGAAGGCGCCGGGATAGAACTCCACGCATTCGCTCAGGCACTGGATGAACGAGAACCCGTCGTGATCCATGGCCGCCTCCATCATCTGGAGGATGTGGTTGGGATTGGTGCTCGTGGTGCGCGCGATGAAGGTCGCGCCGGCGGCGAGCGCCTGTTTGACCGGGTTGATCGGCTGGTCGACGGCACCCCAGATGTCGGTCTTGCTCTTGAACCCGAGTGGGGAGGTAGGCGAGGTCTGCTTCTTGGTCAGGCCGTAGACCCAGTTGTCCATCACCACCAGCGTCATCTTGATGTTCTTACGCGCGGTGTGGGTGAAGTGATTGCCCCCGATCGAGAAGGCATCGCCGTCACCGCTGAAGGCGAAGACGTGGAGGTCCGGGCGCGACAGCGAAATGCCGCTGGCAAAGGGCAACGCGCGCCCATGAATGAAATGCGCGCCGTGGGCCTGCACGAAGTACGGGAACCGGCTCGAGCACCCGATGCCCGCGACGGTGGTCACCTTCTCGTGAAAGATCTTCCGCTTTTCAATGAGCTTGTAGTACAGCGCGAGCACCGAGAAATCACCGCAGCCGGGGCACCAGGTCGGATGATCGGCGGCAATTTCCTTCTTGCTCAGAGGCTTGCGGTCGCCATCCGCCAGTTCCGGAACGGCGGCGCGGACCGGGGCTTCGGGCATCGAGAACAAACGAGATTCGCTCATGGGAGGAAAACAGTGGAGGGATGAAAAGGGATCGTTCAGTGGCCGTTCTTGGCGGCGGCGGCCTGGTGGCGGGCTCGAATTTCGTCGAGGATCTCGCGCACCTTCCAGGTGAGGCCATCGGTCTTGGTGATGCCGTCGATGGCGGCGTTGCAATAGCGCGCGCGCAGGATCGCCGCCAACTGCCCGAAGCCATACAGCCCGGCGTCGGTCATTTCCACGACGTGGATATGGCGGAAACGCGCGAAGATGTGCTCGAGCCCGTTGGGCAGCGGGTTGATGTACTTGATGTGCAGCGCCGAATAGGAGTGGCCCTCGCGCCGCGCGCGATTGACCGCCTCCCGGATCGGCCCCTGGGTCGAGCCCCAACCGACCAGCAGCACGTCCCCCTCGGGCGCGCCATAGACCTCGGGAACGGGAAGCTCCGCGGCCAGGGCCTGAAGCTTGCGACGGCGCTTTGCGTTCATCGCCATGTGCAGTTTCGGCGACCCGGTGGGATGGCCCATCTCGTCATGCTCGAGGCCGGTGACGATCGGGTACTTGCCACTCGCAATGCGCGTCCCCGGCACCACGTGATGCGTGACGCCATTGGGCGTGGAAAGATCGTAGGGCTTATGGTCGGCGACCGGGCTCAAATCGGGCGCGATCTCCTGGCAAACCTGTTCCAAACGCGGCTCCTCGAACGCCTCGATGCGCGTGGCAATGGCCTGGTCGGTGAGCAGGATCACCGGAACGCTGTACTTCCGCGCGATGTTGACGGCGTCGATCGAGGTGTAGAAGCAGTCCTCCACCGAGGCCGGCGCAAGCACCACGCGCGGGCTGTCCCCGTGACCGCCGAAGCACGCGATGTTCAGATCGCTCTGTTCGACGTTGGTGGGCATGCCGGTGGACGGGCCGCCGCGCTGCACGTCGATGACCACCACGGGCACCTCCGCCATGACCGCCCAACCCAGGGCCTCGGTCTTCAACGCGATGCCCGGTCCGCTCGAGCCCGTGACCGCGACGCCACCGGCGTAACTCGCCCCGATGGCCATCGAAACCGAGGCGATTTCGTCCTCACACTGGATGAACGAACCGCCGTACTTCGGGAGCTCGCGCCGCAGCAACTCCATGATGTCGGTCCAGGGCGTGATCGGATACCCCGCACCAAACCGTACCCCGGCCGCGATCAGCCCGTAGCCGATCGCCTCGTTGCCGTTCATCACCACCTGGTGATTCGACCGCTTCTGCCCCTCGATGAAGCGGAACAGCTCGACCACGTTGTCGAGCTGGAAGCTGTACCCCGCCTGGAACGCCGAGAGCGCGTTCTGCGCCACGCTCAGGTCCTTGCCGGAAAACCGTTCCTGGATCAACGCCTCCACCTTCGCCGTGTTGAGGTGAAACATCTTGGCGATCAGACCGAGCGCGAACACGTTCTTGCCCTTGTCGCGCCCGACGCCACCGATGGCCTCGACCGTGCGGCTCGAAATCGGCACGGCAATGTGATGATACGCCGAGGCCTTCTCCGGGTTCGGCTCCACGTGGTCCGAATCGTACAGCACGATGCCCCCCTTCTTCAGGGAGCCGAGATGGTCGTTGTAGGAATGCTGGTAGAACGCCAGCAGCACATCCGCCTCGTCGCCCGAGCTGAGCACCTCGCCCGACCCAATGCGCACCTGGAAGATCGAAGGGCCCCCGGATATCGTGGAGGGGATGGTCATAAAGGTCATGACCTCCTGCTCACTGCGCCCCGCCAACTTCGCAAGGAAGCCGCCGATCGCCTGAATGCCGTCCTGGGAATTGCCCGCGATGCGGATCACCGCCTCCGGGATGTCTGAAATCCGCAGCGCCGTCGGGCGCGATGCGGGCGTAGCTGTGTCGCTCATCAAATCGAAAATGCTGCCCGCTCCCCGGGGGTCTGTCCTCCGACATGGGGACCTGCCCTCCTTACAGCGGGAACGCGGAGATTAGGCGGGGCGGGCAGCGTGTCAATTGGTCTGGGGACGTGCCAAAACCCGCCGCTCTCGACCGTTTTCAAACTCCCGCAGCCTCCTCCCCCCTCCCGGTGCACCCGCTCCGCCCCCGTCGCTCGCCCCCTCTCCCCACCGCCGCTCGACGCCCTTGGAATCTCTGGCCGCCTGAGGCTAACCTGCCCCGGTGCAACGGCTCGGACGCAATCGAGACCGCTACGAAGGGGAAACCCTGGAGATCCGTGAAGTCCTCCGCGAAGCCTCGGCGGTCGCGCACGCGCACGGCTGGCGCGAGGAGCGTCTTCCCTGCCTGCCAGGCCTCGACCTGCCGGCCTACGTCCGCGCCCCCAGCCAGGCGGGGGGCTGGACCCCGCGCATCTACCTGTCCTCCGGCATTCATGGCGACGAACCGGCCGGGCCGCTCGCCGCCGTCGAAGTCATGCGCCGCGCCGACCTGCCTCCCCATGCGTGGCTCTGGTGTCTGCCGTGCCTCAATCCCACGGGCTTTCCGCGCAATACCCGCGCCTCCGCCGCCGGAATCGACCTCAACCGCGATTACCGTTCCCCCCGCAGCGCCGAGATCCAGGGACATACGCAGTGGCTGCAACAGCAACCGCTCTTCGACCTGACCCTCTGCCTCCACGAAGACTGGGAAGCCACCGGCTTCTACGTCTACGAACTCAACCCGGGCGACCGGCCTTCCCTGGCCCCCGCGCTGATCGACGCGGTGCGCGATCTTTGCCCCATCGACCTCTCCCCGCAGATCGACGGACGCGACGCCCAGGGCGGAATCATCCGCCCGACGATCGATCCCGTGGACCGCCCGGAATGGCCGGAGGCGCTGTACCTGCTGCAACACAAGACGCGCCTCTCGTACACCCTCGAGTCGCCGTCCGATTTCCCGCTGAAAACGCGTGTCGAGGCTTTGGTCGCCGCGTCGCTTTGCGCCCTCCAGGCCGCCGCCCTGCCCCAGGGCCCAACCTGACCCGCTTCCCGCCCCTCTCAGCCGCCGGGAATCTGCTTCTTTTCGAGCGGACGGTCAGACCTTCGGATACTTCCACGAACCGCGATAGGCGCGGCGCAAATGCCGGTTCGCCTCCCGGTCGTCCACCACCTGCTCCTTGCGCCCGTCCCAGACCAGGCTGCGCCCCAGCTTGAGGGACAACATGCCGAGCAGACTCACATTGGTGGAGTAGTGGATCTCTTCGATGTCACTCACCGGACGACTGCCGGTGCGGATGGCGCCCAGGAAATCGGCCCACAGCTCGCGGATGTTCTGCTGATCCGGTTCGTTGAGCTTCGCGGGTTCCTCGATGACCGGCTTGGCGCTGTCGGCGGGATAGAACTTCCAGCCCTGATGCCAGCCCATGTGAAACGTGCCTTCGGTGCCGTAGAAATAGCAGCCGACGTTCTCGCCTTTCTCCGCGTTGTTGCCAGCGAACTGCCGGTGCTCCCAGGTGAGCGTGAAACGCTCGAAATCGAAAGTCGCCACCTGATGGTCCGGCGCGTCCGAGGTCTGCTCCGTCTCGGTGTACACCGGCGCCCCCTTCACCGGACGTCCGCCAAAGGACGAAATCCGGCGCGGCCATTTCTCTTCCATGATCCACAGCACCTGGTCCATCCAGTGAATCCCCCAATCCCCCAGCGTCCCGTTGGCGTAATCGAGGTAACTGCGAAATCCACGCGGATGGATGCCGCCCCGCCACGGATTGGAAAGGTCGGTGGGCCCGTTGAAATGCCGGAGGGGGGCCGGACCACACCACATGTCCCAGTCGAGTTCCTTCGGCGGCTCGATGTTGGGCAGGGGCTTTTCGGGACCTCCGCCATAATGCACGAAGGCGCGGATCATGCCGATCTGCCCCGCTTTTCCCGAGCGCAGGAACTCGCGGCCGGAGACGTTGTGCGGGGAGACGCGGCGATGCGTGCCCACCTGCACCACGCGACCGGTGCGGCGTGCGGCGTTCACCATGGCGCGCCCTTCCTCGAGGGTGTGGCTGATCGGTTTCTCGACGTAGACATGCGCCCCTGCCTCCACCGCCGCGATGGTCTGCAGCGGATGCCAGTGGTCGGGCGTGGCCACGATGACGATCTCGGGACGCTCGCGGTCCAACAGTTCGCGGTAGTCGCGGTAGACCGCCGCCTGATCGCCACGCTCGCGCAGCACACGCTCGCGGGTGGGGCCGAGAAACCGGGTGTCGACGTCGCACAACCCCACGATCCGGCACACGCCTGAGGCCATCGCCTCGCCCAGGATGTTGTTCCCCCACCAACCACAGCCGATCAGCGCGGTGCGATACCGTCGCGTGGGAGAATCCGCGCCCACCAGCCGCAACGCGGGGGCGGTCAGAGCACCCAGGGCCGTGGTTCTCAGAAAGGAACGCCGGTTGAGAGTCGATGCCGCCGCGTGTACCTGGGCGCAGTCCGCGCCACCATGCAGGGGAGAGTTCATGACCCGCCCAGAAACTGAAATCGAGCAGGCCGAGATGCAAGGACGGCGAGGCCAATCCCGTCCCCTGCCGAGCCCAGCACACCCCGTTCACAGGGCGGCCTGGGCTAGCGCACCGCACCACCGCACGGCGACGGCGACGCATCCTCGCCCAGGGGCAGTCCGCTCGGAGGGACGCGCGGAACCGCTGCGCCGGTCACCACGCACGCCGCCGCCGCGATCCAGGGCAACCACCGCAGGAACACGTCGCCCCCGAGATGCAAACCCAGGACCGTGAACCCCATTCCCAGGACAAACCCCGTGTTCTCAAGGAAGAACAGGCTTCGGCTCTCGCCCACACTGCCGGCCCGAAACCGGAAGAAGCGTCCGGCGTAGCCTCCCATCACCACCACCGCCGACAGACAGACCGGCAGCCACGCGAGATCGTATGGATGTCCCTGCGCCACCCCATCGAGGATCGCGTACGAAACGACCGAGGCCGCGAGCCAACCCCCTTCACGAGAGCGCCCGGGCAGCGTCAACCCCACCAGACTCCCCAGCATCCACGCCGCCGTGGCGAGCAGGTACACCATCGCCGTCGCCGCGAGCGAGGATTGCAGCCGGAAGAAGGCACACCATTGCAGCACGCCGAAGTAGGCTCCGGTCGCCACCAGGTTCAGCGCCACCCAAAGAGCCCTAGGGTTCCTCATCATGATCGCCACTCTCGTGGTCGGAAGCTTCGTGCCCATCGTGGGAATGCCCCGACTTCCCTTCCCCATGGCCCTCGGGCTTCTCCAGGTGAGGGTCGTCGCTGTAAAAGCGGCGCTTGAGCTTGTTAAGACTGAGCCGCAACACCAACTGCATGTCGGCTTCGCGGATCGGGTCCACTTGTGCCACCTGCCGCGACACGAGACCTGGCGAAAGCACCTTGAGCCGCGGCTGGCCAAACCGCTGCCGGCCCTCGGGCTGAGTCGCCACAAAACGATCCGCCACTGCCTGCAACGCACGAAGATCCTGTCCCAACGGCCGGTCGCTCGCCCACGCGAAGTCACTTCCCCCCAGCCGAGCCACCGTGACGTGCTCGAACTGCCTGGCCAATCCCGCCGCGATACGTTCGGCCAATCGGCCGGAGGCGGAATTCGTTCCCGGCCGGCGCGCATCCAGACGACCCGCCAGGGAGATGGAAAACACACCGCCTGGCCGCAACCTCGACTTGGCCAGCGCAAAGAACCGTTCGGAATGCAACATGGCAGTCTGCAGATGAGTGGGGACGGGGACGTCCACCGCAATGGTATCGAACGGTTCCCCCTGCCAGGTGCCCAGAAAGTGCTTTCCATCGTCGATCACCAGCGACCAGTTGGTGGGAAACTGGCCGCGTGGCTCCTGGAGAAAGCGCCTCGAAAGCCGCACCACCGCCTCGTCGATCTCCACCACGTGCAACTGATCCACCTGCGGCGCGAGATACCGCGCATTGTCCAGGGATCCGCCGGCAATCACCAGCGCCCTCCGTTCCCCAGGTGGCCGCATGAGGTTGGGCATCACTGCCACCATCAGGTTGTGCCGATGCAGACCGCGTGTGCCGTACAGCAGATTTCCGTTGAGATACAGATTGGTGCTCCACCCCCCCCCGGGTCGCGACCGCGCTTCCACTATGTCCACCCGCTGATAGGGCGAGAATTCCGAGGCGAGAACGCGGCTCTCCGCCCACCGGTGTGCCGCGCGAAAGTGCGCCTCGAGGCTGGCGCGATCCGCCGTCGGCCAGACCAGCACGTAGGCCACCGGCACCGCGGCCAGCAGGACTTTTCCGCCCGCAGCCACGCGCAGCAGGAGCCCCAACAGCAGGGCCAATCCCGCGAGATGCATCGTGGCGATCCACGACATGCGGGCAGGCGTGACCACCAGGATCACCAACAAACCCAGCGCCCCTCCCACCAATTCGGTGGCATAGCAGCGTGCCATGGCGCGCTGCGGCGACGCGACACGGTCGGGGTGGGCCTCGATCAGTCGCGGCAGAAATACCGCGTAGAACGCGCCAAACCCGATCACCACCAGCAACCCGAGAAAGGGCGGCACGAGCTCAGAATGCCCTGCGGAAATCATCCACGCCGCGGCGGCCCGCACCGAAAACGGGGTGGTGGCATGCCACAGCAAACTGCCCACTCCCAACCCGGCGAGGGTGGCCGGGCTCAGTCGTTCCGAAACCAGATAGCCCGCGGACAACCCAACGAAGTACCCGCCCGCAACGAACATCACGACCAATTCGTTGGATCCCACCAGCGCGGCGATCTCGCGCATGGCAAGGAACTGCACCAGGGTCAGGTTGAACCCGGCCAACAGAAGCACTCCGGCGCGACGCCACGCCACCGCGGGTCCCGACGCCGTCCCATCCAGCAGGCTGCTGCCGGCCGGATCTAGTGTCGCATCGGCTGGCATGCGAGTGCAGGAAGGCTTCGCTCACGGCTGTTCCACGCCAGCGCGAGCACGGGAACCGCACCCAGGACCGGCGCCCAATCGAGAAAGAAACGGCCGGCAAAGACGGAGCCGAACAGGGTGAGCAGCAGGCCCACCACAAACCCGTTGTTCTCATGGAAGAGCAACCACTTCACCGCCAGGAAACGTCGGGCGAGGTAGGGAAAGAAGGCCCCTGCCAACGCGCCGGACACGGCAATGCAGACGCCCACCACCGGCAGGATCCCGAGCCGGTAAGGAAACAAGCCCAGCACTTGACGCGCCACATAGTACGCTCCCAGCGAAGCCGGCAGGAGCAGCACAAACACACGCGGCGAACGCACGTTCAAACCCACTAGAAAGCCGGCCAGCCAAAAGAACAGCGCCACGAAAAACGAGGTCGCCCGACTCGAGAGCCGCACTTCCAGCAGGAAGAAATAGGCGAACTGCAGCAGCGCCAGCCATACCCCCATGGCCGCCGCCAGCCAGGCCACCGCCCCCTGCCCCTGCTCCCTCCCCATCGAAGTAGCCTCGGAATCACTCATAAATCAGATCGCCGACGTTGGAGATGGTGATGGGACGCGACCCCGCGCAGAGCGTCTGGATCTGCTCGCGCGTCAGCGGACGCGATCCGTCCCGCCACTCCGGATCCAGGCGGCGCAGCAACTCGGAGGGCGGCACTTCGCGCAGGCCCAATCCGCCCCCGTAGAAGAACAAACTCCCGCGCCGTTCAATCGCGTAGTAGCGATCAAACACGGAAGTGAGCGTGGCCAACATACGACGACCGTACTCCGACTTCCCAGTCACCGGATCGAGGCAGGAGATGGAAAAGACTCCCCGCGGCGCCAACCGCGCCTTCACCAGCCGGAAGAACTCGTCGGTGTAGGTCAACGCCACCTGACGCGAATGCGCCGGGGGAATGTCGTGGAGGATCAGATCAAAGGTCCCCTGCGCGTTCGCCAGCCAGTGCTTGGCGTCGTCCTCCTCGAAGGTCCAGTTCGTCAGTTCTCCCAGGCGATTCTCACGCCGGAAATAGTGCCGCGCGGCGGCGAACACTTCGGCATCGAGATCCACGATCCGGATACTCTCCGCGATGTCGCCGATGCGCCCGACGGTGGCCATGGAACCGCAGCCGAGCAGGGCCACGCGCGGCGCCCCCATCAGGCGCGCGGGCACCTCCGACACGAAATACGAATACGTCCGACGCGGATCCCCACCAAACTGCCGCAGCCCGTTCAAAAGGAGCCGTGGCTCCCCGTTCGCGCGCACGACCTCGATCTTGTGGTACGGCGTGAATCGGGTGAACGGGATGTCCTCCACCTTCCAGCCATAAACGCGCCGGTAGGTCTCGCTCGCCGCCGCCCGATCCAGGGACGGGTAGGCCACGAGAAACGCCACCGCGACCATCGCCATGATCCATCGCACGCCCCGTCCCGCCCCCAGCAGCGCCAGCAATCCGATGGCACCGAGGAGATAGGCGCCCAGCACCGCCTGATGTGAGATCGCCGCCAGAAAGGGCATCAGGACGAGGCCCGTCAGCGAACCCGCCACTTCCACGGAATAGCACCGCGCCAAGTCGCCTCCTCCGCTGGTGATGGCGCGCGGCAACACGGTCGCAAAGATTGACGTCCCCAAGCCCGCCATCAGCAGAAAGAGCAGCACCCCGGCGCCGAAGTCGTCCGCCTTCCCCGCCCAGCCCAGGAATCGGAACTGTCCCCGCAGCACCTCGTGCAACGGTTGCATCGCGAGCAGCAGCCCCAACTGCCCCACCAGAAACCAGGGCAGCGCCCGAACCACCCACGATGGCTTCACCCGGTCCGAGACCAGGTAGCCGGCAGACACGCCGAGGAAGTAGGCCAGCGAGAACGCAATCACCGCCATTTCAGCGCGCCGGAACGCAACCGTCGCGTGCTGGACCATGAAGAAATTGACCAGGGTGAGACAGGCCCCCGCGAGAAAGAGACATCGCTCGTGGCAGGCACGAGGCGCGAAGGCTCCCACCACCGCGCGCCACAGGCTCGGCGCGCGTGCGCTCCCTTTCCCGGCCTCCGGCTCAGCCCTCCGGTGGAGCAGCCCAGAAACGCCCCCCTCCGGCGCGGATTCCAGGGAATCCGTCGTCGGGATCGGCGGCGTTTCGCATAGCTCGGTTTTGGGCATACCTGACCTGGTGCCCCTTCGACACGCCGACTCGCGGCGAATGCCCCCCTTACCCCCGGCAGGGCCGAATGGACGCGGACCAAACCAACCTAGGTATCGGCGGCTAGGCCGGGTTACTGGAGTACCCCTGAAAGAGATCCGAACGCCCTGCCGCATTTCCGAGTCTCCGGGTCACCCGACACCACCCACCGCTCCCTGGAGCAGGGAAGGTGGGCATCCCATCGCGGGCGCAGGAAGGGGCAGGCTGGTGGCCGACCATTTCGCCATTGAGTGACCCGGGCCGCCTCGTTTATAGCGCACGCATGGAATCCACCCTTGTGCGACGCGCGCTCGTCGGCTGCGTCGTTCTCGCCTCCAGCTTCCTCCTTCGCGCGCAGGCGCCCACCCCGGTCACGGAAGGCACCCCCGCGCCGGAGAAACCCGATGCCTCCGGATGGATCTCGCTCTTCGACGGCAAGACGTTGAGCGGTTGGAAGACGTTCGACCCGGGGCGCTGGACCATCAGCCCGGACGGCCTGCTCGTCGGCCGCGGTGAACGCAGCCACCTGTTCAGTCCGAAGACCTATCGCAATCTCATCTTCCGCGCGGACGCCAAGTTGAACCATCGCGGCAACTCGGGAATGTACTTCCGGGCGAAGCTCATGCCGGGATGGCCGGACGGCTATGAGTCCCAGGTGGAGAATACCAGCCCCGACCCCCAAAAGACGGGGAGCCTCTACAACCGCGCAAAAATGCTGGAGCAGATCATCGCCGACGACACTTGGTGGACCCAGACCGTCATCGCGGTGGGCAATCGCGTGGTCATTCTCGTGAACGACAAGGTGGTGGTCGACTTCGTGGATGAGAAGAACTCGTTCAGCGAGGGACACCTTGCCCTCCAACAACACGACGGCGGCAGCGTCGTTCAGTACAAGAATGTCAGCGTACGCCCGCTTCCCGATGACCCCGCGGCGGCGCTTGAACTCGCCAAGAAACTGATCCCGCTGATCGGCGCCGAGCCGCTGGTAAAAACGCGCAAGTAGACCTCTCCTCCTCGCACACTCACCCGGGCATCTGCGGCACCCGCAAGGGTGCCAAAGCATTCAGGCGGGATGGGGCAACCCCCCTCCCGCCTGTTTCATGATCTTGATGCCAATGCCGGCCGTTTCCGACCGAACCGTCAGGGGTTGCGTCGGAACGCAATGCCGGTCGGCTGGGGAAGCTCGTGCGCGCACGGCTGGTTCAACGGGGCCTCGGGCTGGCGGTCGTTCGGCGCGATGACGCCCTTGGAGAGCATCCAGGCCTCGACCTCTTCGCCGCTCACGTCGGCCAGCATGTGGCCGTTGATTTCCACGCAGGGACTCAAAGTCTGACCGCTGCGCTCGATCATCTCCGCCCGGTTCTCGGCGTTGTTGATGATGTCCCGATCCTCGAACGGCAGCTCGTACTTTTTCATCACAGCACGCACGCCGTTGCTCCAACCGCACCAGGGCTTCAGGTAAGCGACAATCTTGGGTTTTTCCATAGTCTTAGAAAATCGGGCGTGACCATGCCACCGATGCCGCCCAACGCAACTACTGGCAGCCCCCCCCTGCGACACGCCCCACGGCGTCGTGGGCGTCAGTCGGATTTCACTGGACCGCTCGGGCCCGCCCCGGAGCCCGCAATCCCAGGGCGCGCGTCGTTCCAGCGGTACCCGATCCCGTGCACCGTCAGGATCCACGCCGGATCCGCCGGGTCATCCTCCAGTTTCTGCCGCAATTGCACCACGTGCTTGTCGACGGTGCGCGTCGTGGGAAAGGCCGTCACCCCCCAGACCCGATCCAGAAACGTCTCACGACGGATCACCTGCCCCGGCATCTCCAGCAGCATGGCCAGCATGGCAAATTCCTTGGCCGTGAGGACCACTTCCCGCCCCGCCTTCCAGGCACGCCGGCCCGCGAGATCCACCTTCAGATCACCCCATTGCACCTCCCCCAGCGCCGCGTCGGTCGGCCTCCGCCGCAACAGCGCACGAACCCGGGCGAGCAATTCATCCCGACTGAACGGTTTCACCAGGTAATCGTCCGCCCCCAGATCGAGCCCGTGAACGCGGTCCCCCACCTGCCCGCGCGCGGTGAGCATCAGGATCCGCCCGGGAAAACCCTGCCGCCGCAGCGCCTCGCACACCGAGAAGCCGTCGAGCCTGGGCATCATCAGATCGAGCAGCACCAGGTCGGGCGATTCCTCGATCGCACGACGCAGCCCCGCCTCCCCGTCGTTCGCGGTCAAGACACGGTATCCATGACGCGCGAGACAATCGTGGAGCACGGTGCGCATCGCCAACTCATCCTCCACGACGAGGATGCGTTCACGGATTTCGTCTCGCTCAAGTGAGGTCGGGTTCATGCGTGGAGGCGAGGGGTAGGGTGACCGTAAACCGCGCGCCAGCTCCCACCTGGCTCGAGACGACGATGCTGCCGGCATGCGCTTCGACGATGCGTTTGCTTAAGGCGAGACCCAAACCAACTCCGGCCGTCTCCCGTCGGAGCTCCGTTCCGCGTCGGTAAAAGCGCTCGAAAATGCGCGCGTGTTCCGACTCGGGAATACCCTGCCCCTGGTCGGCAACCCAAAGTCGTGCCGCTGGACCCGCGGGGCGCGGACGGACGGCAGGATGCCCGTTCGGGGCCGGCTCGTCCTGGGTGCCAACGGACAATCCGACACGTACCACCGCGCCGTCGGGCGAATGCTTCACCGCGTTGTCCACCAGGTTGACGACCACTTGCTGCAGGGCGTTGGCATCCGCTGCCGCCACGACGGGCACTTCCGGAACCTCGACCTCCAGCCGCACTCCTCGATCCGCCGCCATCGCACGCAGGCTCTCCACCGGCGCCAGCACCACCTCGCGCAGGTCCACCGCCCGCCGGTCGAGACCGCCATCCCCCTGCCCCATTCGCGCATGACGCAGCACGTTTTCCACCAGTCGGCCCAGGCGTTGCGCTTCACGCAGAATCAGACGGGGATAACCCCCACTTCCCTCCGCTTCGCGCGAAGGACCGTCCATCAACTCCTCCGCCATCAATCTCACGGCGGCCAACGGCGCACGCAGCTCGTGCGAGACACTCGCCATGAAATCCGACTGCTGCGCCGCCAGCCCGCGCTCGCGATGATACGATCGCAGGGCGGTCACCACCGCGAAGATGCAGAGCGCGCTCGCCAGGGCCACCAGCACACCGAAGATCCGGGCCCGGGCCCGGATGGGCTGATGAAAGACGTCCAGGTCCCCAATCGACAGGCGCACTTCCAGTCCGGGATCGTCGAAGCCGGGCAGCTCGGCCCGGGCCAGAAACTCCCCCGGCACGGCCGGTTCCGGTCGCTGCCGCGCAATAAGATGCCCCGCCACCATCACCTGAGCGTCCAAGCCCACCGGTAACCGATGTGCCGCCAGCATGGTCACCACACGGTTGGATAACACGGATTCCGGACACCACCGCACCCAGGTGCCATCCGTGACGGGTTGGACATATTGCAGCACGTTCGTGCCCCCAGAAGACAACCAACTCGCCGCCGGTGGCGTTGGCATTCGCGGGATCGCCTGGCGCACCGACTCCTGCCACGCCGACACGCGACGCCACTCGGCCACCAACTTCGGCTCGAGCCCCTCGCTCTCCTTCAGGAAAGACTCGGGGATGGTGCGGCGAATCAGGGCGCGCTCGGCCAGGAGGTTCAGCCAGGCGCTTCGTCCTTCGGCCACCTGGCGATCCACGTCCGCGGCTTGGAGCAGCGCGCGGGCCGCCAGGACGTCGAGTGCCAGGCCCGTTTCACCCGCTTGCACCGCGTCCCCCTGGAACACCTCCTCCAGCCATGGTTTCGCTTCCCCGGTGCGCCCCACCTGAACCAGGCAACGCCCCAGACGAAAGACCACCGCGCGACGCCACCCGGCTCCTTCGGACGCGGACACCAGGCGCGCCCACCGCATCACCGCGTCGGACCGTCGTTCCGGATCACGCTCGGCGACCACCGCTGCCTCCCACTCCTCACGCCACGGTGGAGGCAACGTCAGCGGATGAAACGGCTCCCCGGCCGCCGCTGCTTCCGGCCCCGGTGGGTACGATCCGTCCGCGGAAAACAGGCGCGCCGGGCCCGGCCACAGCGAGTGACCCAGCGCCTGGAGTTCCGGGCCTTTCGGATGCCGACTCATGGCCTCGACCTCGGACCACGAGGGCAAGGGGGGTTCCAACAAGGCGCGAGCCACCTGAGCCGCCAGTTGCTGCGCTTGGTCGGGTGCCGCGCGCCGCGCGTCCACCAAGGCCAGATCCTCCTCGCGCCGCAGCGAGTGCAATCCGAAGGCGCCCAGCAACAGCGCCGGCAGGATCCCCAGAAGACCGAGCCCCCAGGCCCGCCACGCGCCACGATCCTCGCGGCTTGTCTCCCTGCGATTCATGGTCTGGCGGCCACCGTATCGACCCCGCCGAGAAGCGCGAGTCGCGAGCACCTCAGGCACGCGTGCCTCCCCTTCGCCACCTCGGCCGTCCCCCCAGCCCCGCGCCCCAGGCGCCCCTTCCCCAGGCCGATCGGAACAGAGGCGCCGGACACTTCAGGCAGGTGCGTTGCCTTCGCCTTCAGTCGCTTCACCGGGTGGATTGCAGCTTTTCCCACTGGGTGTTCGTGGCGTCGATCTCCGCGCGCAAGCGATCCAACTCCTCGCGAAGCAACGTCTGACTCACCTCCAGTCGCTTGCGATAGGTCTCCTGAAAATACTGCTCCGCCACATTGAGCAACCGGCGATAGGCCTGTTCTCTCTCCTTCTGGTCCGCTTCTGAAACCGTCCTTGTCGCCGTCTGCTTGGCCATCTCCACCTCGTCGACCAGGCGCAGCAGCGCTGGATCCTTCACCATGCGTGTCGGGATCAGCGTGAACGAAACGTTCTCCGTGGCCCGCAGTTCCCGGCTCACCTCGCGTAACTCCCGGTTGACCCGTGTCGCCTCCGAGCGTAGTTCGGCCAACGCCATCCCCAGGGCCCCCAACTCTCCTTCCCGACGCAGGGCGGCGGGATCAGTCGGCGTCGGCGTCACGGGAGGGGAGACGGCTGGCGGCATCAGGCCATACCGTCGCATGAGCTCCGGAGACATGGTCATGGTGGTCCCCGCTGGCGTGCTCGAGTTGGGGTCGGCGGCTTCCGCGTTCGACGAGGCAATGTCGAGGCCGTAGCGCTTGCGCAGCTCCGGCGACATCCCGAAACCGGGCTGGGAACCCGCCTGGCTCGGAGTCGGTGTCGGAGTCGCGCTCGGCATCAGCCCATAACGCCGCATCAGTTCAGGCGACATGACGTACCGCTGACTGGTCGAGGCGTCGGGTTGCGCAGGCGCCGGAGTGCCCCCCTCACGACGCGTCTCTCCCGGCATCCCCGAGGATCCCGCGCCGGTGCTGGGCGCCCCGAGCCGGGCGGAGGCGTCCGCCGCCAACCGAGCGAGCTCCGATTGATCCGGAAACTCCTGGATGACGCGGAGGTAGGCGGACAACGCCTCGTCCTGCTTGGCTTGAAAGCGAAGAATCTCGCCGATACGAAACCAGGCGTGCGCGGCACTTTTGCGCACGTTCTGATATTGGTCGACCACCGCTCGATAATGCTCCAGCGCTTGGCTGGGATCGGCATCGCCTTCCTCGGCGACCTTGCCCGAAGCCAGCTCGTCAGCAACCACGGTGGAGGCGGGCGCCTCGACGGCCGATGTCCCCGCCGGAGCCTCCGCGGAAAGGGGTGCTGACTCCGCTCCGCTTGGAACCCCGCCGAGAAGAAGGAGTCCGGCGGCGACCCACGCTGCGCTCAGGGGGCCCAAGGAACCTCGAAACGTGACCGCCAGTGCCGGCGCTGCTTTGCTTGGATCGGGAAAAGGAGCGTTCATGACCGGACCACGGTGGCAGGGACCTGCCGACGAGTTGTTCCGGTCTTGTAACTTCTGATGCTGCCTGACCTGGAATCGCACCGACGGACCGGCGGCCCACGTGACCCCAGTCCGGTCGTCCGCGGAAACCACGGCCTACTGGCCCAGAGAGAAATCCACACGTCCCCCCGGTTGCACCAGGCGCAACCGATAGAAACGCCCCTGAAAAGCCTCCGGAGCGAGGTCGAAGATTGTGGTATTGGACGCCACGGAATCCCCCTCCGTGCTCCACCGGTCCCTCCAATCCCAGTACGATTCGGAGGGGAAGTACCGAGCCCAGGGCTTCCAGGTCTGAAGATTGTCCGACACTTCGATGAGGCCCGGCCGATCGTAGATGCCCAACAGATCGATTTGCGCCGCGCGACGTCCCGCCAAGTCCGGCACGCCCCAGTCAATCGTGGGCAGGAGCTCCAGCGTGGAAGCTCGGACTGACCCCATGCTTCGTTCGGCCGGTGGCAACCAGTGGATCCCCGGGGCGTTGTTCGATCCACCTGGAACCCGGTACTGATGCAGGGCGACCTTTTCCAACGTCAACGGATCCACGATTCCGGCCAGGACCAGACGGGCGCCCTGGACCTCCGAGCCATCGGCATAATGCTGCCTCAGCCATCCCTCATAATCGAAGGTGGTCTGGGGGGATCCTTTGCCTTCCACCAGCGCAGGAAGTCGCACGTCGCCCAGCGTGGAAGCGTGCGACGGCAGGGTTCCCTGCACACGCCACCCGAAACCAGTTTCGAGGTAGCCCTCCGCCGACCACTTAAACTGCCCCCAGCGTGTAAAATTCAGTTCCCCGGAAACCGGGTGGCGAATGACGAAGAACCCCTTGCCCGACAGGGCGAGCGATTCGGCCCGCGTCACGAGTACGTGTGCCCCTTGGAGAAAGGACGAGGTTCGTTCCATGAATTCGCGAATGGCACGCGACAGAAACCGGGGGTCGATGGCACCGGCTTGGATGCTGGTTCTCGGCTCGCCCGAGGCCAAAATGGGATCGGCATCCCACGCCTCGGATTCAGGGGTCATCTCAAAGAAGAAGTCCCCGGCGTCCACGAGTAACTCCGGGTGACGGAAGTAGAGAAACGCGAGTCGGGAATCATAGGTCTCAGTCCCATCCGTCCATGAGAACCCCAGGACGCCATCGGACCGGACCATGCCGCCCGACAAGGCCAGCGTCGGCTGCGCCGGATCCGGCGAGGTGAACGGGTCGGAGCGGTGCAGATCCGCCCGATCCCGCGCCAGGGAGGAGGCGTAACCCTGAACGCGATAGCCCCTCAGCGCAGTCACCAGCCAGCCGTCCGAATCCCATTTGAGCATCCCGCAGCGGGTGACGTAGCGCTTGCCCGAGTCCGGATCGCGTACCTCGAGGAATCCGGGGCCCTCGAGAGTCAGGGCCAGTTCCAATCCCACGCGTAGAGGCGAGACACGAGCCGCTCCCCGATCGGCCGGATCAACCCAGGTCACTCGAATCCCGGGTTGCACGCGCTCGATAAAGCCGGGAGCCAATTTCACCGCACCATCCGGGATGGGCTGGAACGGCGACTCCACGCCCTCCGGAACACGGCGGTTGATCCACACTTCTTCGGAGAGACGCACCACATCGGTGGGTGCCGCGGGGGTCCACAATCCGATCCGAGCCACGACGTTCGAGGTGCCATTGCCGGGCGCAGCCCAAATCCGGCCATCTGCATTGATATAAAATGACATCGGCGACCACACGCCCTCCGGGGTCCGGGGAATCGGCACTTGCACGTCCCCGCGCTGGCGCCCCGTGGCATCGAAACCCTGCACACGCGCCCCGCTCCAACTCAGCAAGTAACCCTCCTGATCCCAATAGAACTGACCGGTGCGCAGAAGTCGTTGCCGGTCGATGCTCCCCTCGCGTTGACGGATGAGTAGGTAACCCTCACCGAGAACTGCGACGTCCGTACTAACTTGGGTCGAAACGCAATCGCACCCGGCAGGGATGGGGACCGGCTCTGGAGGGAAAGGCGCCACGGACTGGATCTCGCCGAGAGGCAAGAATTGCCCACGGAGGTCCGTGAGCACCTCGGCGGAAGTGGATGCCGGCGCGATGACGAACGCCGCCAGGGCCAACACGAGACTTAGGAGACGCCAGCCCCTCTTGCTGGCAGTAGGCAGATCTTTCATGAGCAATGCTCTTCCCGCTCAGAAAGCAGCTCCCATGCCGCCCGTCACCAAGGTCTGTCCTCGGTGTCATCGCCCCGCGCTGTCCGATGCACCGCCACTCACCGACGGCGCCGAAAGCTCGGCGATCGCCCAAACTGACTGCCATGCGTCCCCTCTGCGTCCCTTCCCTCTGCTTCCCTCCTCGGTAACTCTGTGGATCCCCCCCCACTTCTCGGGTAAAGCCCTTCCAAGCCTCCCGGCCCTGATCTTCCTGCCCCCATTTTCCTGCCTGATTCTGTCCCCGGCTTTTCCGCACAACCTCAGAGATCCACCGAGAGCGCAGAGATTCACAGACAGACCCAACTTCCCAGGTCCCTCGCCCCCCCTTTCCTCCCCTCTGTCCCTCGGTGGTCTCTGTGGATGGATCTCCAAAGGCTAACCCTCAACCCCAGCCGGTCGGTGGCGCGGGTCAAGAGATGTTCCCGAGGCCTGTCCTCACCAGCAGGAAGCCTCCGCCAGGCGGCCGCTTCTGGGCCGAACTCCCCTTCTCCCCAGGCCCAGGACCCCAGCCGCCTGCACCCTCAAACCGCCGCCCACCACCAAGGTCTGTCCTCGGTGTCGCGTCCCTTCCCTCTGAATCCCTCCTCGGTGTCCCTCGGCGGTCGGTGCTCTCTGTGGATGGATCTCCAAACCCCGACCCTCGACCCCTGCCGGTCGGTGGCGCGGGTCAAGAAATGTTCCCGAGGCCTGTCCTCACCAGCAGGAAGCCTCCGCCAGGCGGCCGCTTCTGGGCCGAACTCCCCCTCTCCCCAGGCCCAGGACCCCAGCCGCCTGCACCCTGAAACCGCCGCCCGTCACCAAGGTCTGTCCTCGGTGTCATCGCCCCGGCGCTGTCCGATGCGCCGCCATCCACCGACGACGTAAATGGCCACAAATCGTCCCGGCCGATCGCCATGCATCCCCGCCGCTTCCCTCGTCGGTGTTCCTCGGTGGTTTCTGTGGATGGATCCCCAAACCCCAACCCCGCTGGTCGGTGGCACAGGTCAGGGATTCCCTTTGGGGCGTGTCCCGGGAATGGTCAGGGCGCCGTGCGCATTCTGATCGTCCCGGACAAATTCAAAGGCACTCTCGACGCTGCCCGAGTGGCCAAAGCCATCGCCGCAGGCTGGCACGCGGCGCGCCCCAAAGATGTCATTCACACTCTGCCCATGAGCGACGGGGGCGACGGCTTTGGAACGGTTTTGGGCGACCTCCTCGGCGCCGAACTGCGCCGAACTCGCACGTTGGATGCCGCGGGCCGACCCCGGACTGCCCGTTGGTGGTGGTCCTCCCGCCGAGGCACGGCGGTCATCGAAACGGCGCAATCCAACGGCCTCGCCCTCCTGCCCCCAGGCCACTATCACCCCTTCGACCTCGATACACGTGGAGTCGCACCGATTTTACGAGCCGCCCTGGCAGCCGGGGCTCGATCCTGCCTGCTGGGAGTCGGCGGCAGCGCAACCAACGATGGAGGGTTCGGCCTCGCCCTCGCCCTGGGATGGCAGTTCCTGGACCCGCAAGGCCGCGCCCTCTCCCGTTGGACCGACCTCGACCAATTGTCGGAGTTGATCCCGCCTGCCCAATCCCTGCCTCCCTGCCAATTCGTCGTCGCCACCGATGTCAGCAATCCGCTGCTCGGCCCGCACGGTGCCTCGAGAGTATACGGCCCCCAGAAGGGTCTGAAACCTGAGGACTTCTCCAAGTCCGAGGCATGCCTGCGGCAGTTGGCGAAGGTCGTGAAACGCTCCCTCGGTTTCGATAGTCGATCCCCCGGTTCAGGAGCCGCAGGCGGACTCGGCTTCGGTCTCCAGGCGTTTCTTGGCGCACGTCGGGAACTGGGCTTCGACGTGTTCGCCCGGATGTCGAAACTCGATGCCCGGCTGGAACGGTGTGATCTGGTGATCACCGGCGAAGGAAGCGCGGATCGTTCCACATTGATGGGAAAGGGCGTGGGCCAGCTGCTCGCGGCCTGCGAACGCCACCCACGCCCGGTGATCCTGCTGGCCGGCAGAACCGACCTCGGCGCCAAGTTACCGTCGGGTCTCATCGCCTCGGGCAACCTCCTGGATCACGTAGGAGAACGTGCCGCCTTGGAGCACACCGCCCGCAGTTTGCGCTCGCTGGCACGCCACACTGCCTCACACTTCCAATCGCTGCCCGGAAATCGGCGCTGAGCCGCAAACGCCTAAGGCTTCTTGCGATTTTGCGCCCGCCGCTTGGCGGCCAGGAGTCGTTCGGTCCCTGACACCTCGGCGGAAGTACCCTCCGGATTGGCAGGTTCCACCTTCGGTTCCGTTGTCGCATTCGGCTGTCCCGAAGGGAGCGGGTCGTCCCGCACTTCGACTCGTTGCGCGGGTCGAAACAGTTCGTCGGCGGGCCGCGCCGTCGTCGCCGCTCCGGTTTGCGTGGCCCGGACCTGATCCTTCCGCGCCAACAAAGTCGACAACGCCGGATCCGATGCCACCACCGTCGGGCGCCGTCGCAGCCGCAATGCATGGAGCAACCAGGCCCAGGCCTTGGCCCACTCCGCTGGGTCGATCTGGACGCGTCGTACCCCGACATCGATCGGGAACAGCACCACCGCGACCGCCAGCAACCACCACCAGAGATCCCGGGGCTGATGGGTGCGCCGCCGATCACGCAGGTAGGGATTGTCGAGCGGATTGCCCGCGTCCAACACCCGCCCGCCTCCCGCCTCCACGAGGCGTTGGAGAAACGCCAGGTTGGGTCCGGACACCGAGAACTCCGGCGAATAATTCAGGTTCGCGCCCAGCGGTTGCACGCTGCGGACCTCGCCCTCGTGGATATCCAGCAGGTTGATCATGTAGGCACCAACCTCCTTGGCGGGGAACTCGGCCTCATATCGTCCGGGTCCCTTCTGCGAGAGCCGCACATTCTGCCTCTGGCCCTTGGCGTCCACGACCACCGCCTGGAGGTTCAGGAAGTTCCGGAAATTACCTTCGCCATCCAGGGCTTCCACGCTCATGTGCCCGACGCCGTCGTCGAGTGTCACGTCGGTGGTGAAATCAGTGGCATCCACTTTGCGCAACGCCCACTGGGCCACCTGCGACCAGAACTGCCGATAGCGTGACCATGTCACCCAGTCGGCACCCCACTTGGCGCGTGCGTCTGAGGTGAAGGCGACGGCGCGCCCCAGACCGAACTGCCAGTGCGCCAGAAGCGGATCCCCCTTCCCGGTGACCAGGGGAGTCTCTGCCCGTGCCTTCGGGGAGGTCGCGACATAGCCGCGCAAGGTGGGGTAATCCGAGGCTGCAATCCCCCGTGTGATTTCACTGCCACCGGCGACCTGCGGCCGGAAAGGCTCCTCGTTGATGGCAGATTTCAGGATGACCGCCGCCTCTTTGACAAAAATCTGCGGAAGCTGCGCCGGCGAAGTGACATCATAAAACCGTCCGCGCCCTTTCTCCGCCATTTCGATCATGAGACTTGGTTCGACGTGCCCGCCGATCATGACCGTGCTGATGGTGATGCGATTGCCGGAGATGGATTTGAGCAGTTCATCGCTCGGCGCGCCGGGATCCCCGTCACTGAACACCACCATGTGCTTGAGGTTGGCCGTGGACCGACGTAGCGCGTCGTTGGCGACCGACATGGCGCCGTGGAAGGTGGTCATGTCCCCGGGGTTCATGCCCATGATGGCACGGCCCATCGCGCGGCGATCCCCCACCGGGGCCAGTTCGTAGAGCCAACGTTCCGACCCGTCCCAGAACACGATGCCCATCTCATCCTGCGGGCCCAGGGCCTGTAGCGCGGCAAAAGCGATGTCCCGCGCCCACTGGTTCCCGTTGGGGAACTCCGTGGCGTGCACCACCAGCACGAGCGCGCCCTTGGGCAGCACTTTCTTGCTGCTCAACTCCATGTCCACCGGCAACGCGTTCTCCAACGGCGTGCCGCGATAGCCACCCGCCGCGAACGCCTGGTCGCCCCCCAATGCCACCAGACCCACGCCAAAATCACGCACCGCACTCTCGAGCAACCGCATCAGGTCGGCGCTCAGATCGCCCGCGGAGATGTTGCTCAGAAAAATGGCGTCATAGCTCTGCATCTCGGGCAGCGACGAAGGAAACCCCGCCAGATCCACCACCCGCGCCTCGAGCTTCGCGGCCACCAGGGCTTCCCCCAGTGGACGGTCCGCCGCCGGATCGGAGGAGATGATCAGCACGCGCGGTTCGCCGCGCACGTTGGTGTAGCTGGTCGACCGGTTGTTCTGCGCCACCGCATCCCCGGGGGCGTCGATGCGCACGTCGTAACTGTAGAAACCCGGCGCATCGAGCGTCTGCGGAAAGGTGAACAGGTTCTTCCCGGCCTGCAGTTCCACCGGCTGCGTGCCCAGCAACTGGTCCTGTCGATAGAGGGAGACATTGGCACGCGTCGCACGATCGCTTTCGACGAAAATCTTCACCTCGAACGGCTGCCCCTTCTTCAATTGATTCGGCACCGCGACCTTCTGCACCAGGACATCCCTCCCGCGCTCCGCACCCAGTGGAAGGGCATCGATCGTGACGCCCAGCGCCCGGGCCGCCACCGCCGCCTGGACCGCATCGCCCAGGGTCTGGTGCCCGTCGCTCGCCACCACCACGCGCCGCTGCCCAGTCTCTGGAAATGCCGCGGTGGCCAATCGGATTGCGCCGGCCAGATCCGTGCCGGAGGCGGAGATCACCGCCTGCACGCGCGGCAGATCCACCGCCACGTTCGCCGCGGATTCAATCGCCGCATCCGCGCCGAACACCACCACCCCGCCGCGGTCGTCCGCCTTCTTCCGCGCGGACAAGGTATTCACCCACTCGCGGGAGAGCTCCTGCTGTTCGCCGGGAATGCTATCCGAACGGTCCAGCGCGAAGAAGACGTTCATGCCCTCGATGGGCAGGCGGTAGCGCAAGCCCGCCAAGGCGAGGCCCAACAGCGCCACCACCACGAGTCGCAACCCGAGCGCCACCCAACGCCGCGGTCCCACCAGCGAACTGTCCGAACGCAGCGACAGCCACACCACCCACCCCAACGCCACCAGGGTCGCGATCAGCCACCAGGGATGAGTGAATTCAAAAGGCATGACGGTTACCAGGTTCGCGACGAGGCCAACCCTCCCGTTTCCGTTGCTGACCATCCCGACCCCACCGCGGCGGAGGCGGTCTGCAGTGCACGACGGCGCACGAACTTGAGCACGCGATGATTCTGCGAGTCCGCCACGTAAAGATTCCCGCGCGAATCCAGACACAAGCTCCAGGGACTGTTCATCTGCCCAGGCCGACTCCCCGCCCCGCCCAGGATCTCCAGCACGCGGTCCGCGGCGTCCAATACCTGCACCCGGCTGTTGCCGAACTCGCACACAAACTGGCGCCCTTCGGCATCCACCTGCACGTCGTACGGGTAACCGTACTCGCCGGGCCCAGTCCCCGCCCGACCATGCGCCCGCAGCCATTGCCCCTCCGCCGTAAACACCTGCACGCGGTGATGGCACGAATCCGCGACGTAAACACGTCCCTGACGATCCGTGCCCACGCCTTCGGCGCGATTGAACTGTCCCGCGCCGTCGCCCGCCTGGCCGAAGCCGCCCAAGAACTGTCCGTCCGCGATCCGGAATCGTTGAACCCGTTCCACCACGCCGTACTCGCTTACGTAGCAATCGCCATTGGTCCCCACCGCCACCGCGCGCGGAAACCACATCTGCCCAGCATTGGTGCCGTGGTCACCCCACTGCCCCAGCAGAGCGCCTTCGCTGGAGAACCGGTTCACCCGATGATAATGCGGCTCCACCACGAGCAGTGAGCCATCCGTCAATCCGGCCATGCCCTTGGCCTTGCCCTTGTCGGTCTCGGGCATTTGCCAGAGCCGGAGCCACGCGCCGTTGGTGTCGAACTTCTGCACGCGCCCCGTCATATCCACGACATATAACCGGTCCTCACGATCCACGGTGACTGAGCGCGGTTTGTTGAAGAATCCCGGACCGGTTCCCTTCGCGCCGAGCACCTCGACCCGTTCGAACAAGGCCGAGTCCAAGGAGGCGACCGTGGCGGCGTTCCCGGGCGCACGACCGCATCCGGAGATCAGCCCCGTGACCATCGCCAGGGTGAGGGCGACGGCCGTTCCCACCCCCGCCCGGCGCGAACGCCAGACCGCCGCCAGACCCCAGCGCACTCCCAGCGGCACGAGGGCCAACGCACCGAGCAGGATGCCCAGCGCGGAGACCTGCGTGGCGTAGCCGTAGTGCAGGAGATTGAAGATCACCAGGGAAAGCGTGTCCCCACCTGGCGGCACGACCAGCAACAGCGTTTCCACATCCCAAAGGCACATCAGATAGATGATGTACCAGGCCACTCCCAGCCCTCCTTTTCCGGCGGGCCAGCAACCATGCCGCCACGTGGCCCAGGCTCCGGCACCCTGCATCCGCAGCACTTCCCGCCAGCGCGTGTCCATTCGGGCGCGGGCGAGCACCGCCGCCAGCCAGCCCAATCCACCGAACCGCAACCCCAGCGCCAGCACCACCACGCCCGCGGTTCCCTGGATCCATCCGAAGAGCGGCCCGGCAGCCAACCAGGCGACCACCATGCCAGTGAAAATTCCGGGCACCACCCACGGCCCCAACCAAAGCCCTCCCCACCGCCGGCCCCAGTCCGTAGCGGCGACGAGGGATCCCAGGACCATCACCACAGTTGCCGCCATCGCCGCGTATATTCCTGACCGGGCCATCGCCGCTCCCGAGGTCAGCAGCGCGCCCGGCAACTCACGCCATACGCGAACCTCGGTCAACGCCGCCATCAAAGGCACGACCAGGGACACAAGCACCACTGCGCCAGCCGCGAGTTGCACCCCCAGTCGCAAGGAAGTCCCCAGTCGCCGTGAAAGCTGGGCCTCGTGGACCGCCGCCCCCGACACCACCCCGCTCTGCCAGACGGGAAACCGCCGGTGCCAGGCCCATGCCAATCCCGCGAGCAGCGCCAAGGGAATCCCGGACTGCGCCAGAGCCAGACCTCCGTCGAGGCGTGTCGAAAGCTGGATCCAGGTTTCCGCGGACCACACCTTCGCCTGAAATACGGCAGGAACCGCGAACTGACCGCAGGCCAGCACCGCGATGAGGAGCATCGGGCCGCCCAAGGAACGCCACGCGATCGGCATGAGGAGGCCGCGCACCAGGGCCAACCCGCGCAGTTCCGGAACCGCCTCCAACAGGCGCGCGTCGGTCCTCCGCCAGGCGGCGGCCAACCCCAGCGCCGCCCACGGCCACGCCAGCAGCGAGAGCACCCAGGCACTGGCCGCCAGGGGCATCCATCGATCGACCCCTGCCCCGCCGCCGACGCGCCAGGCGCCAGCAAACCCGATTCCCTGCATCCACTGACCCGCCACCCAGAACGGGGGCAGCATGAGGGTCAGCACCGCGGCCACGGTCCAGAGCCGGCGGACCGGACGCGACGCCGACACCAGGGCCAGCGCCACCAGGACGCCCAGGGCGCTGGCCAGAAGCGTGGTGACCAGCGTGAGCAGCAGGGTGTTGAGGAGCATGGAGGGATTCATGCCGTTACCTCACGAACCACTCCGCCAAGAGGTCCAGACCCGTGTCCAAATCCGCCAGCAACCCCGGCCAATCCACCCCCACTTCACCTGCCTCCCGGGGCGCCGCGCTCTCGGGATCGACCGCACCGGACTGGCGCAGCTGCGACAACACCTCTGCTCCCGCGAGATACTCCGCCAACCGCCGGGCGTGCTCGGGATGGCGCGCGCCGGAGACCAGAGCCACGGTGTTGGGCAGAACCATCCCTTCCGCCACCGCCAACCGGTGGGCCACCACGTCATGACCTTCGCGCCGGGCAAAGGCCACATCATCCGAATCGGTCAGCCCAATCTCCGCGTCGCCGCGCACCACGGCGCGCACCACCTGCGAGTTGCCATCCACGAGCCAGGGCCGGTTGGCGGCCAGCGCCGTGCACCAGTTCTTCCAAGCCGCCGCACCCCAGCGCTGGCGCAGGACGAGCAAGTGGTTGCCGGTGCTGCCGAAGACCGGGTACGCCATGGCCATTCGGCCGCGCCACGCGGTGTTGGTGAGTGCCCCCAATCCCGCGGGCGGAGCTCCCCCTCCGCGCGTCACAAAGACCCGCTCGCGGCGGCCAAAGGTCGTCACCTCGGAGGTCAGGGCTCCGCGCGCCACCAACTGGCGCGTGCGCATCTCCTCGTTGCTCCACCACAGATCCGCCAGAGGCCGGGCGGACTCCATCAGCAACCGCTGCGCCAATCCGGTCGTCTTCGTGGCCTCGTTGTCGTACACGGCGCGCACCGGAATCCCCGTGCGCCGGGTGAACTCGGCGAATACGGGTTCGGCAAAGACTCGATCCTGGGCGGCATAGACCACGACCTCGGCAACCCGCCCGCCGCCGCAACCCGCCAGCCCCAAACACCCGAACGCCACCAACGCCACCAACGCCGGCCCGAACCGCGACCGGGACCAGCCTGGCGACCGGATGAAGGCCAGGAAGTTCATGCAGTGCGGCGGTGGAAGTACCACCATTCCAAGGCTGCGATGGCCAGCGCCACCCCGGCGAACCAGCGCCAGATCTCGAGATTGGCGGCGCGCAGAGTGGTCGCCGCGGTGCCGCCGAATCGGCCCACGCGGATCTCGGCGCGCGGTTCCGAGTCGCTCTCTCCCAGGTCGAGGGCGCGCACCGCGTAGGTGACTTCGTTCGTCCCCCAGCGCACCGCGTACGCGCCCTGGGTGTCCGTACTCCCAAATACCGCTTCCCGAGCACCGACGTCGACCCCCACGCTCAGCCAGCCGCCTCCGGGAGGTTTCACCTCGACCTTCCCCGTGCCGGCCGGCAACTCGAATCGCAACGGCTCGCCGGCACGCAGATTCAAACGCTCGGCCCGCGCCGTCGCCGGATTCAGGTATTCCACCACGTTGGCCACGAACATCGGGAACGACACGCGCAGGGGCCAGGTGCTGCGCAGCACGTCGAACCCCACCCAGACCACGCGCCGGCGCCCCTGATCCCCGGCCACCAACAGCGGCC
>JADLFD010000355.1 GCA_020845805.1 Verrucomicrobiales bacterium
CGACCTGCGTGATGGGATCGAATTTATGATCGTGGCAGCGCGCGCATTTCACCGTCACGCCGAGGAAGGCGGTGCTGGTGGCGTGGACCATGTCCTCGAGGCGTTCGTATTTGTATTCCTCGGGGTCGTTGGGTTCATCGTTCCAGGTCCCGAGTCGCAGGAACGTGGTGGCGGCGACGGTGGACTCGGTGCGGTCGGGCAGTTCATCTCCGGCGAGTTGTTCGACGATGAACCGGTCGTAGGGGAGGTCCGAGTTGAATGCGCGCACCACCCAGTCGCGGTATTTCCAGACATGAGGTTTGGGTTGGTCGCGTTCGTAGCCGCAAGTCTCGGCGTAGCGCGCCACATCGAGCCAGTGCCGGGCCCAGCGTTCGCCGAAGTGGGGGGAGTCCAGCAGTCGGTCGACGAGCGTCTCGTAGGCGCGCGGGGAGCGGTCCTGCACGAACGCTTCAATCTCGGCGAAGGAGGGGGGCAGTCCGATGAGATCGACACTCACGCGCCGGATGAGCGTGCGACGGTCGGCGGGGGGTGCGGGCTGCCAGCCTTCGCGGGTGAGTTCGCGGCGGATGAAAGCGTCGATGGGATGCGGCGGGATGGGGGTGCGGGCCGGGGTGTTGGGAGGCGTGGGATCCTGGACGGGCTGGAGGGACCACCAATCGCGACCGGCGCGGCGGTCAGTGGTGTTTTCGAAGGCGTCGAGGGTACGACCAGGGGACCAGGGGGCTCCGTGTGCGAGCCAGGCGCGGAGTGTGTCGACTTCGGCGCGCGGCAACGGTTGCGGGTGGCCCTGGCGTCGCGGGGGCATTTCGCCGGCGTCGACGCGCCGGCCGAGGAGGCTTTGGTCCGGGTGAACGGGATCGAAGGCGGGTCCGGAGTCGCCGCCGGCGTGGAGTCCCTGCTCGGAGGTGAGGTTGAGGCGGCCGGCGGGTTCGGCACCGGCGTGGCACTCGAGGCAACGGCGCACGAGGATCGGGGCGACCTCGCGTGAGAAATCCGGAGGTGTGGCAGCGCGGCTGAAAAGCGTCAGGCAACCCAGGGCGAGCGCGAGCGCGAGTCGCGAGCCGAACCCGACGGGGGTCCTCGTGCGCGGGCGCGAAGTTCGAGCCTGGGGAGGGCGGCAACGGGAGACGTGACGCGGTCGGACCATCGGGGTTGGGCGCATGCTTAGCAGGTGGCGAGGGCGGGCGTCCACTGTGCGACCACGATTATCCGCTTTATGTGAAGCGACCGCTGCGTGATCACTGCGCGGCTCATGTCGGACGCGAAACGAGCGCGGGTGCTGTTGGCGATTTACTTCCTCTCCGGGATTCCGGGGTTGGCGGCGCAATTGGCGTGGGCGCGGGTGTTGGCGGCGGGCTTGGGACACGAACTGCCAGCGTTGCTGGGGGTGACCACCGTGTTCTTGGCGGGCCTGGCGTTGGGTGCGCGCGCCTGGGACGCGCGCGTGAGTGCGAGCCGGCATCCGGCGCGCTGGTATGCGGGCCTGGAGCTGTTCAGTGGGGCGTGGATCCTGTTGGGAACCCCCTGGCTGTCGGCGCTCAACGAGTGGGCGCTGCGTATGACGGGACTGACGCCCTCGTGGGGTTGGCAATGGCTGGTGGCGACGGTCGTGCCGTTGATTGCCGTCGGGCCGGCGGCGGTGGCCATGGGCGGCACGTTTCCCGCCATGGACCGGGTGTTGACGCCGAGGCTCGTGGATCGCCGTGGGGTGGCGTTGTTGTACGCGGCCAACACCGCGGGGGCGGTGGCAGGGATTGCGGCTGCGGTCGGCTGGTGGATGCCCGAGTGGGGATTCCGCCGCACCTTGGGCGTGGCGGGAGTAGTCCAGGTCCTCTGTGGCGTCGGGGTTTGGGTTTGGGCTGGCCGATGGCGGAGTGACCCGGGTACGGAGGCGGAGGCGGAGGGGGAGGCAGGGGTGACCGGCGGCGGCCGCGAGATGCCGCGCGAGTCGGCTGGAACGAGCGACGTGGGATGGGCCTGTTTGGCGGCGGGTGTTTTCGGGATGGGCTACCAGTGGGCGGCGGTGCGCGTGCTGAGCCAGGTCACGGAGAACACGATTCAGAGCTACGCCACCATGCTGGCGTTGTACCTGGGAGGCACCGCCGCGGGGGCGGGTTGGCAGCGGACGAGGGAGGTGCGCGGAGGACGGTGGGGGGAAGGCGTGTGGTGGTGGGGAGCGGGGCTGCTGGTCACCGGGGCGGTGGGCGTGCTTGCGTGGTTGCCGCGGATCCACGACGGGTTGAGTCGCGGGTTCGGCGTGCGCGGCGCGGAGTGGGGCGTGAGCCTGGTGGTGTTCGTGCCTCCGGCGTTGGCCATGGGGGCGCTGTACAGCGTGCTGGTTCAGAAGGCACGTCAACGTGGCGGCGGGGTGGGGCGCGCGAGTGCCTGGAACATCCTGGGGGCGGCGCTGGCGGGGCCGGCGGTGATGGTGGGATTGGTCCCCTGGATTGGGACGCGCGGCGTGGTGACCTTGGTCGCGGCGGGGTACCTGATCGTGGCGCTGGGGCGCGGCGCGCGGAGCCCGGGACGGTGGTTGCTGGTGAGCGCGGTGGGGGTGGTTTTGGCGGTGTTGCCCTGGTCTTTGGTGCAGGTCGACGCCGGGCCGGGAGGCACGGTGGTGCGCGTGGTGGAGGGCCCGATGGCGACGGTTTCCGTGGTGCGCGCGCCGGACGGGCATCGCGCGCTGCGGGTGAACAATCATTTTCAGCAGGGCGGCACCGCCTCGGCGGTGGCGGCGCGGCGGCAGGGGCACCTGCCCCTGCTGTTGCATCCCGCGCCCCGGCGCGCGTTGTTCCTGGGAGTTGGGACCGGGATCAGCGCCGCGGCAGCCTCGGCGCATGAGGACCTGGTGGCGGACGGCGTTGAACTGTTGCCCGAGGTGTTGTCGGTGTTGAGTGCCTTTGCGCCCGAGAACGACGCGGTGCGACCGGGGGCCTCGCCACGCTGGCATCGCGCCGATGCGCGTCGATTCGTGAGGTGCAGTCCCGATGCCTATGATGTGATCATCGCGGACCTGTTTCATCCCGCGGAGGATGGCGCCGGGTTTCTGTATACGCGGGAGCACTTCGAAGCGATGCGTGCGCGCCTGGCGCCGGGCGGATTGGTCTGCCAGTGGGTGCCGTTGCACCAGATGGATCTCGCGGTATTTCGTGACGTGGCGCGCACCTTTGCGGAGGTATTCCCCGCGAGCTCGCTGTGGCTATTGCGGTTCAACGTAGACGTGCCGGTGTTGGGGTTGGTGGGGAGTCTCGAACGCCCGACGTGGGGGGCGGAGGCGATGGCGCGACGGATGGAAGACGAAACGCTGGCGCGGGCGTTGGGACCTCTTTCGCTCAATACTCCGTTGCGTGTCCTGGGCTGCCTTGTGGCCCAAGGCGATTCCTGGACGTCCTGGGCGGCGCGCGGTGACCTGGCCACCGACGATTGGCCGGCGGTGCTATTTCGGGCACCCGCGCGGGTGTATCGCGGAGGCGGAAGGTTCGACGAGCGTCCGGCGGATCGTTTGTTGACGCTGCTCGATGCCGCGCGCGTGGACGCGCGACAGGTATTTCGGGGGCCGGATGCGGAGGGTTACGCGGTGCGTTGGGACGCCTTTCGTCGTGCTCGGGATCTCCATCTGCGCGGGTTGGCGGACGAGGACGCCGGGCGCCGTGACGCGGCGGTGGAGGGGTATCTGGCGAGTGTGGAGGCGAGTGTCGATTACACAGCCAGCTATGCGCAGGCGGTGCTGGTGGCTTCGGCGTTCGCGCGCGAGAAGCCCGAAATGGCGGTGGGTATTTTGCAGCGCCTGGTGGCGGCGCGGCCGGACCAACGCCTGGCGGGCGAGGTGTTGCAGAAGCTGGGGCGCTGAAAGGAACCCTGGCAGCGAGGTGCAGTGCCCATGGGGCGCTGGGGGCAGGCAGATGGGTGGCGAGGGAGCGCCTGGACCGGCGGCGTCGGACGGTTAGGGGGAGCAATCGAGGGAGGAACGGGAATCAGCGCGAGGGTGACAGACGGCGTCGCGGGGGGTTCAATGCCGGCTCATCCATGAGCACTTCACGACGCGAATTCATGTCGGCGACGGGATTGGCCACGGCGGTGGGACTTTCCGTCGGCCTGCCC
>JADLFD010000356.1 GCA_020845805.1 Verrucomicrobiales bacterium
GCGGAATGCTGACTGCGCGGCAGTTCGCCGTCGTGATCCTCCGCATACAGGGTGGCGGCCAAGCCGATCTGCCGCAGCTGACCCAAGCACTGGATGGATCGCGCCTTGCCCTTGGCCTTGGACAAGGCCGGAAGCAGCAATGACGCGAGCAGACCCACGATCGCGATCACCACCAGGAGCTCTACGAGCGTGAACGCCGCCCGTTCGCCGGTCCGCCGGACCCCAAGTCCGGGAACCGGCGAACGAGCACTCCTCCGTCCCAACCACATTCCACGTCGCATGTCGCGCCTCAGGGAACTCGCCGAAGTCGATACACCTTCGAGCTCGCGGCGGGATCCAGCACCACGGCAATCCGGCCCTCCACCGCCACGGGAGCGACCCCGACTTCGCTCCAGTTTCCGGCAGGAACGGAATCCGCCGATTCCAGGACATAACGGCCACTTTCGGCCACCCACGAGACTATGAGCTTCCGACCGATGGTCAGCGAGGGGCGCCCATCCTCCACGCTCGTCCACTGCATGGTGAAGGCTCCGGTGGAGGTGTTGGGCCGTTCCACGCCGCTCGCCGCGTCAGCCAGATAGGCATCAAACGTGGCGGTATAGGTATTGGTCCCGGATGGCGCGGTGAAGGTGGGATGAAACATCATCCCGTTCCACGCCATCGCCGCCGGCGAACCCGCCGTGCCAAAGATCGGCTCAAAAGCTTTCGGCGCCGTGTTGGCATACCGATACGCGCCCACCTCGGGATCGCCGGACAATCGGCGCAGCCAGAGCTTGGTGCCCTCGGGCAATGGATCCGTCATGGAGTCCATGACAAACCCGTAGCGTCGACTGAACGCCAACCCCTGCGCGCTCGGATCCAGCAGCGCAAACCACGGATCCTCGGGAGCGAATCCGTCGCCGGGATGACTCACCAGCAGCGGGGTCAATTGCGGAATCGCCGGATCCAACATCACCCGCACCCGAGCCTCAGCCGCGGAATACGAGATCATGGGCATGACCATGCCACCCTGCATCGGAACGGTGGTCAGGGTCGCGGCCCACAGGGGTGCCGACCACCCCACCCACCACACGGCGGCCCCGATCCCGACCCGAGCGCGCCAACGCGAGCTCCGACTAGGACCCAGACACGGACGGTGACTCAGACTTGGATTTGGATTCGAACCCCATCGAACGATTTGCTCCAGATTCATAAAAAGAGTGAATGCTCCAACACTTCGGTTTTCCGTTTTCAGAAGCCGCACACCGCCCGCATGGCGAAGCCGTGCCGGGGCGTCCGACCCGCAGCAGCGCCTCGCTGCCACGCGGTGGTGGGTCGGGGAGGAGGAGAAGGGATCCCCAGGGAGAACGCCTCGCTCCGGCCGGCGGGAATCGTGACGCACGACGTCTCACGGACGTTCCGTGAGGTGCTCCAGCGGAAGAGGAGGGTTCGCGCTAGACGATCCAGCCACGACGAGGCCGTGGCTTGGGAGGATCCTCGACGCGGGACGCCCCCTCTTGGATCCAGGCATGGCCGCACGCTGGAGTGCCGTCGAGGCAGAAGGCCGGCGGGTCGACCGGCAGATCAGATTCGAGCCGGGGCCCTACGCGGGAAACGATCGGCGAGGACTCCTGCTCCGCGCGGCGCCCGCGTTCGATAACCCGGCACAACGAACACCCATGCCGACCATCAAAAGTCATCGAAAGGGCGACCGGAAGGGGTGCGGTCTGCGAGAATTCCAGCACCATGCGGGTCCACGCCACGGTCTGGAGCACGGCCCAGTGCAACCCCAAGGCCACGGCCAGCAAGGCCATCCCGAGCATGCCACGTATCCCTCGCACTGGGCGCATGCTTCGCGCCCCCGCGTCCAAGTCAACGATCCGGACGCCAATTGCCATCCCCTCTTCCTCGTTCCAGGGCGTGGCCCGCACACTTGCCAAGAACCTCGAGCTCGTGACACTCCCCACCTATGTCCCCTGGTCTCAGCTGCTGCGCCGGCCCGCCCATCCGAGGCCCCTTGCCGCCTGAGTCTCTCGGGAACGCGTTTCTTTTCCGTTACCGCGTTGTCGCCGTAGGGGCGAATGACTCGGCCGCTTGGCTCCCTCATCATGCCGCCCGTCTGCAGGATGGGCGGCAGGTTTGGCCGGAAATTCGTCATACTGACGGTTTGGGTAAGGGCGAGCGTATCCGGAACCCCGCCGACAACCTTCTGACCCAAATCGCACCATGAAACAGTTCGTGTTCTCCGGCTTGGTCGCCGCCGTCCTGCCCCTCCTCATGACTGCCCAGGCTCAACCGTTGCCCGCCCCATCGCTCCTCAGCTCCACGCGCCCCCTCGTGATCGGCCATCGCGGCTATCCGTCCCTCGCCCCCGAAAACTCCCTGGCCTCCTTCGACACCGCATTGAAGGCGGGCGTCGATCTCGTGGAACTCGACTACCACCACAGCCAGGAAGGCACCCCGGTGGTCATCCATGATGGCACGCTTGATCGCACCACCGATGCCCTCCAGCGCTGGGGTGGCAAGGACCTGCCGGTGGCTCAGCGCCCCGTCCGCGACCTCGTCGGACTCGACGTGGGAAGTTGGTTCAAGCCGACCTTTGCCGGGGAGCGATTGCCCACGCTCGAAGCCGCCCTCGACTTCATCCAACCGCGCGGCACGACGTTGATCGAACGCAAGGGCGGCGACGCTGCCACCCTGGCCCAGTTGCTGCGCCGCAAGAGCCTCGTCAACCGCGTGGTCGTGCAATCGTTCGACTGGGATTTCCTGCGCGCTTACCGGGCCCTCGATCCGGCCCAGATCCTCGGCGCGCTGGGACCCGTCGGCTCTCGCCAGGGCCGCAAGCTGACCGATGCCGAGAAGGAGTTGAGCTCCGCCTGGCTCGACGAGGTTCGTGCCACCGGGGCGCAGATCGCCGTCTGGAACCGCCAGGTCAACCGGGCCGCCGTGGACGACGCCCACTCGCGCGGCCTTCGCGTCTGGGTCTACACCATCAATGACGAAGCCGAAGCCCAGCGACTGCTCACGCTCGGTGTGGATGGCCTCATCACCGATCATCCCGCCCTCCTCTGGAAGGCACTGGCTCTCCACCTGCACGCCGCCACCTCCACCCCTCGTCCACAGTGACGCCTGCATGAGGCAGCGGTGTGGGCGGCACGCCCCAGCCCGAGTCAACCCATCCACCCCATGAGCTCCGGATCCTCCCCGCCCCAGTCGATCCCTGTCCGCCAGCAGGTTGATCCCAGGGCTCCGCTCGCCCGACTGAGGTCCGCCCCACCTCCCCGCGACCCGGTCCGCTGGAGGACGTTCACCGCCCTCGCCCTGCTGCTCCTCTCCACCACTGCCAAAAGCCAGGACGCCGCACCCACTCCACCCACCGATCCCATTCTGCGCCACCTGGAGAACTTGGCCCGGCTCGAACCTGACCTACCGCGGCTGGGACGGACCAATACCTACGCGGGGTCGGCGAGTTGCCAGGGCTGTCACGCTGAGGAGTACGCCTCCTGGCGCAGGACGTATCACCGCACCATGACCCAGCAGGCGTTGCCCGGAAACGTCGCCGGCCGATTTGATGGCTCGACGGTGATGTCGTCAGGACTCGCCTACCGCGTGTCGCAGGAGGGGGATGGTTTTTTCGCCGAGATGCCGGACCCCGACGTGATGATGTATGTCGTGCAGGGCGGCCGTAAGATGCCCTTCGACCAGGTGCCGCGCGTGAAACTGCCCGTGGTCATGACCACCGGGTCGCACCACTACCAAACGTACTGGGTGGCGAGCCCGCGATACGATCGCCTCCTGCAAACCCTGCCGTTGGTCTATCTCATCCAGGACGACCGTTGGATCCCGCGAGAAGAAGCGTTCCTGCGTGGACCCCACGACACGGAACGATTCATCACGCAGTGGAATCACCACTGCATCCGCAGCCACGCCACGGGCGGCAACCCCGGACTCGAGGCCACCACCGGCCGGCTGCAGTCCGAGGTCGGCGAGTTGGGGATTTCCTGCGAGGCCTGCCACGGTCAGGGCATCGCCCACGTGCAACATCACTCCGCCCGCGGAACGCGGCGCGATCCGTCGGCCTCCCCCCAGGCGCCCGACCCCACCATCGTCAATCCCGCACGACTGGATCCACGGCGCTCGAGTCATGTGTGCGGACTTTGCCACGGCGTCCAGGTCCTGCGTGAGGAGGTGGCCATGGACTTTGCGCACCACGGCCAACGCTTCAAACCCGGCGACGACCTCAGCACCAACTACTACCTGATCCAGCATCCGGCCGTGGAAAACACTCCCGCCCGTCGCGAGGAGTACCGCAAGAACCCAGGTTTCTTTGCGGAACGATGGTGGGACGACGGCACCATTCTCGCCGCCGGCCGGGAGTTCACTGCCCTCTCCGCCTCGCCCTGCTACCAACGAGGCCCCCTCTCCTGCCTGTCCTGCCATCGCATGCACGGGAGCGATCCCAACGATCAATTGCGTCGCGGGATGGACGGTCCGTCGGCCTGCACGCAATGCCATCAGGAACCACGTTTCACCACCGAGTTGCGCCAGCACACCCACCACCTCGCGAACTCCGAAGGCAGCCACTGCCTCAACTGCCACATGCCCCACACCAGTTACGCGCTGCTGAGCGCCATCCGCTCCCATCAGATCCAATCCCCGCAGGCCCGCTCGAGCGCGCGACACGGGGTCCCCAACGCCTGCAACCTCTGCCATCTCGACCAGACGCTGGCCTGGACCCAGGAACACCTCGGACGCTGGTATGGTCAGGCGCCCGAGCCGCTGACCGAGGAGCAGCGAAGCATCTCGGCCGCGCTGTTGTGGCTGCTCAAAGGACATGCCGCTCAGCGCGTCATCGTGGCCTGGCACCTGGGATGGGCTCCCGCCCAGGCGGCTTCCGGCGCGGACTGGCTCGCCCCTTTCCAAGCCCAACTGCTGGCCGATGACTACGGCGTCGTGCGTTATGTCGCGGAACACCGACTGCGGAAGCTCCCGGGGTTTGCGGACTATCGCCGGGATTTCCTTGCCCCCAGCAATCAGTGGCCGGCCCAGGTCGAGGCCGTGCGCGAGCGGTGGCGGCAGCAGACCCC
>JADLFD010000357.1 GCA_020845805.1 Verrucomicrobiales bacterium
GCCGCCAAACCATCCTCCCAGTACGGACCCCCATCCCCACGCACCACGCGCGGGCTGGGCTGCTGCGCGGTGATCGCGGCGAGGGCTTCCGCAAATCCGCCATAGCGCAGGCGAGGATACAGGTGCACCGCATTCCACGCCCCGGCGAATGCCGCCTGCTCGGGCTGCACCGCCACGTTCTCCACCTGCGACCCATACACCAGCACGTCGTTCGCCGGATACGCGTCGTGATCATACGCCTGCAGGAACCGCGGCAGGGACTCCCGTCCCAAGGCCATCCGCGGCGGAAGCCCAAACAAACTCGAAAACTGATGGTAGTGCCGCGAATACCACATGGTGACGCGCCCGCCGTCCGGACCCTCCCACCGGTGCGGCCCGATCTCATGCAGACGGTTGCGCAGCAGGAACGGGCCGCGATAGGCGTCACTCGCCGCCACGAAATGTCGGATCCCGGCCGACGCCAGTACGGAGGCAAACGACCAGGAGTAGGACGGCACGTCGGTCACCACAGCGACGTCAAAAGGGAACCCGTGCTCCCGCGACAGCGCACGGCTCGGATAGAGCGTACGCACCAATCCCTCCAACGACGCGGAACCCGTAAACAGACTTCCATGCACCGCCGGGATGAACAGCCGCTTCTCCTTCAGCGCCTCCAGCACACGGCGACGACTTTCGGGCGTACGACCCGCCAGGTACTCCTCCAGCACCCAGGCGCCGTCGACCGTGAACGCGAAGCCCGGGTGCTGCAGGGTGAGCGCCGCAGCATCGTCCAGCACGCGACTGTGCAGCTCGGCGATCTTGGCCGGATCATCCGTGTACCCAACGTCGAGATGCTCATGCGGCACCACCCACACCTGCCAACGCCGCGCCGCACGCAAACTCAGGTCGTCCTCCATCGCCCCAAATCCACCGCGGGCACGCAACCGCCCCGACCCCCTCCCCTCCCAGGCCGGGAGATCCACCGTCACCCGCTGCTCGCCAAAGGCATGCGGCGTTTCCAACACCGTCCCCGCCGGCGTCCCCTCCCAACTGAGATCCACCTCCGTCCGCCCCATGGGAAAGGGGGAGCGGATCACCACCTCCACCTCGTTCATCAAGCGCCCTTCACGATCCCGAAAGAACGGTGTGGGCGTCACACGCGATTCGGCCTTCGGCACCGCGCGCTCCTCTGTCGGATCCAACTCCTCCAACGCCAGCGCGTCGTACACGAGTCCGGAATTGCCCGGGAGCGGGAAGCCCGAGGGACGCACATCCTCCCGTTCGCCGGGAACATCGACGGCCGTGATCACGAATCGATTGGTCCCCGCCTGAAACAGGTCCGCCCTCAGATCGCACGTGATGAGCCCCGTCGCGTAGTGCGGCTGGAAGAACACCGCCTGATCTCCGGCCGAATACGCCAACCTCGGCTGCTGGTGGTACCACCCGCGACGGCCGTTCACCTCCAACTGCAGCACGGGCAACCGCGCGCTGTAGCTGAGCAGACCCACCCGCAGTCGCAGCATGTGGCGCGGCGCCTCCGGCAGCACAAACTCCAGCACCGCGGGATGCGCCCGAAACCCCGTGCCGCCGTTGGCCGAGCCCGGCTGGTAGGCGCGCCACGTGGCAGTCGCCATCGGATCCGCCACCCGCACCACGGGCGCGGGTTCCGCCAGCGTGTAGTCGATCTGCCGCTCCCCGGACGTCGGATGAATCCAGGACCTGAACTCCGCCGACGACGCATCGAACGTTCCCATCTGCCAGAGAATCGCCGCCGCCTGCACCCGCCCCTCGCCCACGCCCGCTCCCAGCGCCCACCCCAGCGCCATGGCGCCAACACGAACCAAATCGCGGAACCCGCGATAGGACATCGGGAACATGCGCGCGTCCCTATCAGACCGCCGGACGCTCGTCACGCCGGGCGTCACCTCCTCCGCTCGACGGCGGAGCTTTCCAAGCCCTGTCGAGCCTGTGACCGACTCCGCCATTGACGCATGCCGGATCCGGGGCCTAGCTGGGCCTGTTCTACCCTCATGATTCCCATCAATCTTACCCAGCGCCCCCCGCGCAGTCCGCGCGTGCGTCTCGGCGGTTTTGTCCTCCTCCCCCGCATGCTCGACAAATGCCGCGCCGATCTCGCCGGCACGATCGGCGAGTACAAATACGGCTGCCCACTCGATCAGCGCTTCCTCCAGTTCACGGGGATCGACGCGGCTTCTCTCAAGAGCGTCGTCGCCACCGGCGCCGGCGATTCGGAGGTGCTCACCTGGGTGTTGGCCCACGCCAAACCTGCGCGGGAACCCTGGGAAATCGCCCAGTGGTCCGCTTTCCGTGAACAGGCCACCCCCGCCGACAACGAAAGCCGCGCCTTCGTCAGCGAGCAGGTGGGCAAGGCGGGGGGTGGTGAGCGCGAGGACATCGCCACCTGGTTCGATTACCTCGACTTCGACGATTACGTCAGCTTCGGCGGCAAGCCATGAGCCCAGGCCGGCATCCGACCGATCTCCCAGCATCGCGGCGCTCCCCCGTGAGGAACGCCGCGGGCTTCACCCTGATCGAGCTGCTGGTCGTCATCGCCATCATCGCGATCCTGGCCTCCCTCCTCCTCCCCGCCCTCTCCGGAGCCAAGTTGCGCGCGCATCGCCTCGCCTGCACCTCGCAGATGAAGCAACTCGGACTCGGCTTCGCCCTCTTCGCCGCCGATCACGGCGACCAATTCCCGCCCACGGCGCTCTCCACCGGCGATTTCCAATACCAACTCTCCTGGGACGATTACCTCCACCGCTACATCGGCGGTTCCGCCCCCGAGGCGGATCTGATCCTCGGCATCGCCGGCGCGGTCGCCGACCCCGCCACCATCCCCAAAATCCTGCGCTGCCCCGCGGATCGCATCCCGACCAGCATCGAGTACTCCTCGTACACGCGGCGCCGCACCTACGCGATGAACTGGGCCGGCCCTTCGTTCCAGCTCACCACGCTCTCCTCGTCCCTCCCCAACCCCACCCACGGCGTCGGACTCTACTACAACCTGCGCGGCTCCAGCCCTGGCGCACTCCCCGATTGGGAACCCCGTGGCTTCAAAGAGTCGGTGGTGCAGGATCCGGCCGGCACGCTCCTCCTCGCCGAGCTGCCCAATGGCCGCAACGCCGCAGGCAATGACTGGCCCTCCTTCTGCGCCGGACCCGGCTCCGGCGTGCCGGGCGGATTGAGCCCCGATTGCGTCCAACTGAGCCGCGCGAGCACGTTCAACGGCATCAGCTACGGCACCGCGGCCTACGGGCTCCATGCCAAGCGCTTCAACTACCTGTTCCACGACGGACACGTGTCCATCCACAGGGTCACCGACACTGTCGGTCGGGGAACCACCAACGCGCCGCAGGGCATGTGGACCCTGGTGGCCGGGGACTGAACAGGCTCACGCCCCGCGGCCGGCGGTGCCGCCGTCGGGCCGCAGCTTGAACCCCGTCCCCTATCCCGGCCCGCACCGGCGCTCGCTGGGGCTCACTCCCCCACGCGCTCGAGGCTCAGCTCGAAGACCGCGAACCCGTCGATCTCGAAGTGCTCGACTTCGATCTCCACCTCGCCGTCCGCCAGCTGTTCATAGCGACCCTCGTCGAGGGTCGGGCCATGCCACGTCCAGTTCTCAATCACCACCCGGTTCCCAACCCGCACACGCACGCCGTCGTCACTCTGCGTGCGGAATCCCCAGCTGCCCTTCGGGAGCTTCAGCCGCGTCTGCGCGCGCATGCCGAAATGATCCGGCCCCGGCCCGCGTGCCTTGACCTCGGCATTCGTCACCACGTCGCGCGGACCCCCTCCTCCGTAGGGCAACGTCAGGGCCTCCAACTCGGTTCGGACCGCCGCCGCGCCCTCCGCCTGCCTGCGCCAGCCGTCCAGATTCTGGCGCGGATCCACCGTCCAGGGAAAAAACACCACGGACCAACGCGCCGACACCAAGGTGCCCTCCGCGTGGCGAACCAGCCCAGGGGCCGACACCGTGGCTCGGAAGGGAGTCACGCCCTGGTCCGACCTCAAGGTCAGCCTCCACGCGGATTCTCCCGTGCGCTCCACCGTGGACTTCACCCCGGGCGCCTCGACCTCCAGGCGTGGCTCGGTGGTCACCCCCAACAGGTCCCACACGCGTTCCCCACCGCGAGTCGAGCGGGCGCGCAGCACAGGGGCCTCGTGATCCCAGGGACCCCACTCGTCCATGATGATCTGGTGACGCCCGCGCAGGGCGGCGCGCGCGCCCACCGGACGCGTGGAGCCCACCGCCCGTGTGCGCAGCCGCCCAACCTCCACGGGAACGGCGGAGGTGCTCACCGAACAGCCCGGCGCAAAGTCGAACTCCACCGCGCGCGCATGACCCAGACTCACGCGGTTGGACACATAGTGGTTGTCCTGCACATGACCCGTTCCGTCATCGCGCAGCTGCAACACCACCCAACGATCGCGATCCGATCTCGAGGTCAACCCCGGTTCCGCGCTGATCTCGAACTGGTTCCCCAGGATCACGTTGTCGCGCACGCCACGCGCATTGCCCGACACCCCCGGAAAACGCAGCAACGCGGCGTCGTTGTCCCACCAGAGATGGATGCCACACCGGTTGTCCACAAACCGGTTTCCCACGATGCGATTCCCTGAGGCGTGCTCCATGTTGATGGCCCCGCGCTCGAGTCCGTAGGCCATGCCGCCATTGCGGGTAAACTCGTTGTTCGCCACCCACATCCCGGACGAGTACCCGCCCCAGATGCCGCAGATGGCGTTCTCCACGACCCGATTCCCGATGAAGACGTTGCCCTCGCTGAAGGTCATCTCAAACCCATGCGCCGGGGCGTAGGAAAAATCATTTCCCACCAACACGTTCGAGTTGCAGCCGCGCTCACTCCATGTGCGCGCCAGCTCCGCCGGCACCTGGATCAGGTCGTCCACCTCTTGTTTCCCTGTCTCCCGTCGAAGCCGGGCACGCTCGCTCTCCATCCAGTCCTCGCCGATGGCTTCACGACCGGCGAAACCGAAGAAACCGTCCCCGCCATGCGTGGCGGAGTTCTCGACGAACTGATTCCCGTTGCACTGCTCGAAACAAAGAATGCCCGCCGAGTCCTGACCCCGGTTGTACACCCCCTCAACGTGTCCTCGCACACAGAAGTCGAAGGCGTTCCGACTCACGAGATTCCGGCTGCTGCGCCACATCGCCAGCCCCCATCCGGACAGGAACGACGCGTCGTTGTCGTAAATGCGGGATTCGTTCACGCGATCGAGGACGATGCCGTTCTGTCCTCGGCGCACGCGCACGCCACGGATCGTGACGCGACGGGAATGTTCGACGCACACCGCGCCTCCGTACTGATCCCGCCACTTCACCTCGTCGTTGCGGTGAGGATAGAGCCAGTCGGCTCCGTCCTCTGCCTCCGGCGTGGAACGCAGTCGCTGCCGGTAGTTGTCCGAGTAATCCCCACCTTCGACCGTCAACTGGTCCGCACGCGAGGCGACCAGCCCGTTGAAATAGCCGTGCACCCGCGCGCCCAGCACGCGCACGCGCCGGCTGTCCATCACCGTGATTCCAATCCCCCGAAGCTCATCCCCAGGCGCCCCCTCCCTCGCTCCCCGCAGGACGGACCCGCTCGCAAAACGCAGCGTGAGTCCGTCCCCACGAATCTGAATCACACCGTTGGTATTGGGGTCCGCAATCACCAAGCCCGGCGGGATGACCACGGTGCAGGACTCGCGAATCACGACGTCATCGCGATCCACCACCACCACCCCCCGCGCCGCACCCAAAGCAGCCCCGCTGACGGTGAGGATCCCGAGGGCCATGAGGAACCAACGCATCGGGTCAGCGTCACCCACCGACCGGACCCACGTCAAAGCGGATGCCATCTCACCGCTCCGCTCGGATCCCATCCCCACCCACCACGAAACCAGCAGGCAGGGAAAGTGGGACAGGCAGGTCAGGGAGGTGATTCGAACACGAGACGAAAGAACCCCGCGCGATCGAACCCTCTCTCCGGCCGGGCGGCGAACAGATACCAATCCTCCAACTGAACCACGGCCGTGGGAACCGACTCCCAAGGCCCCGCCGCGGACCGCGCGCGCTCCACTCGCGGTGCCGACCCGGTGGCTCCGACCGGCGCCGCTACAGGCCAAACCACCACCGTGATGTCTTCCGGCCCGATCGCCACGCAGGGAACGCCGCGCGCCAGGTCGCGCGAGACGATGAACACGCGCCCTCCTGAGTTCCCCAGCAACCCCGGATTCTCCACGACATATCGAAAGCTATCCACCTTCAC
>JADLFD010000358.1 GCA_020845805.1 Verrucomicrobiales bacterium
GCCCTGATCGTTCTACACAACGCAGGCCGACAGGGGGGCACGAGGTTGCGCACCGGCTCTTGGTGGTGATCGAGAGGTTGAGGCCCTTGGACGCGGCGTGGCGGGTCGCAGGAGAGGACGCGGCGGGAATCGAGGCACGCCACGGGGCGGCGCGGCGAGCGCCGCGTGGGCGAGCGCGCCGAAGGGTGTGCGGGGAGGGGCGGAGTCGAAGGCTGGCTCAGGATGTGTTCGGGCCGAAGGATCGCCACGCGAGCGAGAAGCATTTCAAGCTCTGGAGGCCTCGCCACAAGGCCTCGGGTCCTGGAGGGCCGTCACTCTTGCGGCCGAGGTAGCCGCCGAACTGCGCGATCATGAGAATCACCTCCCCCAAGGAGGGGGGGTGAGGGGGCGGCGGTCCGCCCCGGACGACGACGCAAAGGGGTTTCCATTCCGATTCCTCGAACAGCGCGTCGCCAGGCAGCTGGGGGGATTGGCGCCCGAGTTTCAGGAGGTAGAGAATCCTCCAGGCCACGATCAGATACATGGCGAGGGCTGGTTTGAGACGGGTGTCGGATTCGAACTGCAGGTTCTCGATCCTGCAGCCGCTCTTGAGGACCCGGTGCAGGACCTCGATCTCCCAGCGGCCCCGGTAGAGTTCGACCACGCTCAGGGCGTCGTCGAAGTTGCGCACCGGCAGGCTGGTGAGGATCACCCAGTCGATCGGTTCCTGTCCGGTGGGCGGGTCGATCTCCGTGGCCCTCACCACGCCCAGGGTGACCTCCGGCAATCGGTGTTCGCGACGAGGTGGGGGACGCAAGACGACTTGGCCGGCGCGGACCTCCAGCCGCACGGTGCGACCCTGGCGCACGGTGCGCTGGCGGTGGCCTTTGACTTTTTTGAACTGCGTCTTGGTTGAGACCTCGAAGCGGATCGCCCCCAAGACGGGGTTCTGCGCCACCTGTTCGAGCAAGCGCGCGTCGACTCGCGGCACCAAGGGCCGATCCTCGAAGCCGAGCACACCCCGGTTGTGATGGCAGCGGATCAAGCAGTCCGCGGCGGGTTGGAGGCGTTCCCGGCGTTGGTGCCACTCGGCGAAGACCTCGTAGACGTCGCCTTCGCGGTCGCTGCAGGAGATGACGTGGACTGCGGGCGCCTGCTCGGCCAAGGCACACGCCGAGCGGTATCCTTCGAGCCAGCGATAGCTCTCCTTCTCTTCGATTGGGGTTCGCTTGCGTTGGGCCGAGACGACCCCGATTTGCTCGACCTCCCGGGCGTAGATTTGGCAGCGCCAGCTCCCCAACGGCAGGCGCTGGTCGGTGACCACCCACTGAGTGTGGAGGAAGAAACCCTGGCGATCCTCGCTGGCCAGTGGGCCCTTGCCTTCCAGTTCGCTATGGCGGGTGTAGTCCAGTTCGCTGGTGTCTTGGATGACCAAGACGCGCGGATACTGACGAACTCGCTCCAGGACGGCCGCGTGGTGGGGCTTGAGAATCGCTTGCTCGGTGCACTCTTCGTGATCGAAAAGCCGGTAGGCGGCGGCGACCTCGGCGCCGCCGTGCATCGCGGCTTTCGGACTGGCCAGGGGCGACTCGCAGAGGCGTACTAAGACCCGAGCCGCGCGCCGGTTGAGCCGTCGGTCGCCCAGGTCGACCGCGGCCAACTCGTCGGCGATGCTCCTCGAAGGGTTCATTAGTCTGGCCCGCGGGAGCAGAGGATCTGGCGAAAGTGGCGGTGCAAGGGATAAACCCAGATCGATTTGCGCGGCAGGCGCGGCTCGTGCCACTGGCCCTTTTTGCCCCTGCCCTGGGTCCATCCGACCGGCTGCCAATTGGCGGCCCGATAGCACGTCCCCGAGAAGCGCGGTTCCTCGACGAAGCTCTCGACCAGCACCGGGCTATAACCGTAGCGCTCCCGGAAATCCCGGGCGAGCCGACGCACACTCATCGCCAGAACCTTCGATGCCAGATGGGGGCAACGGACCCACGGCAGGAGAAGAAAGCGACTGTTGCCCACGACCCGGTGCAAGTGCGTCTGTCGGCCCAGCGCATCCCAGCCGATGAATCGATCCCGGTCGCGCAGCTGCCAAGCGGCCGCTCCGAAGCCGAGGGCGCCGAGCCAGCCGCCTTCCCACGCGATGAGATAGCGCATCTGAGCGCCGGCCAAAGGAACGAATCCCAGGTAGTGATAGCGTTCGATCAGGGCATTGTAGAGTCGCGACTCGCGTTCGTGGCAGACGGGGTGCAAGGACAGGCCCGGGAGTTGATCGGCCCGGCGTTCTAACGGCACTTCGGCGGGCCCTTCCACGGCGCTGGCGTCGACAGGGCGGCCATTGGCATTGCCGTTGCGTGGCGGGGGTAACTCGAGAAGTCCCTGGCGGTGGAGGCGCAAGAGGGCCACACGTGCACTCATCGCGGCAAGGCTGCCCCCAGGGGTATGCCAGCCCAGACGCCGACACACCCGGCGGGCGATCTCGGCGCGCGACGCCCCCGCGGCTGTGCAGACCTCCTCACGCACTTGCGCCAATCCGATCTCGCCGAACGACCTTCCCAACAGCACCCGCGGGATCGTCGGTTCGAGGAGCGCAACCGCCATGACGGCGAAGAAATA
>JADLFD010000359.1 GCA_020845805.1 Verrucomicrobiales bacterium
CCGAAGCTCGCCACGCCGAAGGCCGCTGCCGTAAGGATGAGTTTTGTTCTCATGTGTGTTGCTGCTCGTGTTTCCGTGTGTGGTGCAGAGGCTTACAAACACCCTTTTCAGTGTCAAAACTTTTTTCACCTCCACGAGGCAGCCTTCATCACGTCGCTAAGTCGCTTACAAACAATGTGTTAGCACCAATTTAGCCAACCAACCAACCGACTCTCGCGCATCTTGGCCCAGGCATTTTTCCGCTCTTCCCCCCCGGTTCTTGCAGACCAACAGGCCCCACACCGACCAAGACGCTTCCGAACCGCGACTCCCACGGCCTTTCTGCCCTTGGGGCACAGCCCAACACTCATGACATCAAGGCGATCCGGTCATTTTCTCCAGGCACCACGACAGGGAACACCTACGGAGAAGGCAGCCATGCGTAGCAGGCTCAGCTTCTGGAAGACCTACGCCAGCAGCGAACGCAAGACGTGTCCGTGCACATCCGTCAACCGGCGCTCAATGCCATTGTGATAAAAGGACAGGCGCTCGTGATCCAAGCCGGCCAAGTGCAGCAGGGTGGCATGCAGATCGTAGATGGTGGCCACGTTTTCGACCGCACGGAACCCAAGCTCGTCGGTTGCTCCCAAGGTGAACGGCGCGCGGACACCGGCACCCGCCAACCAGATGGTGAATCCGTGCGGATTGTGATCCCTCCCGGTGGCGTCCTTTTGAAAGGTCGGCATGCGGCCGAACTCGGTCACCCACGCGACGAGCGTGTCTTCGAGCATTCCGCGACGTTTCAGGTCGCGAAGCAGCGCGGCGGCGGGACGATCGAAGATCGAGGCGTGCAGATCATATTGCTCCTTGAGCTTGCGGTGTCCGTCCCAGTTCCCCACGCCCTCGCCCATGGCGTAGGATCCATTGAACAACTCCACGAACCGCACCCCGCGTTCGAGCAGGCGTCGGGCGAGGATGCAATTGCGTGCGAATCCGCCACGGACGGGGTCGGAAACATCGGCGCCGTATTCGGCCACCACGGAGGCTGGTTCGTGCCGGAGGTCCGTGAGTTCGGGCACGGAGAGTTGCATGCGTGCCGCCAGCTCATAGCTGGCCAGTCGCGCGGCGAGCTCGGTATCGCCGGGGAACGATTCGAGATGGCTTTCGTTCAATCGCCTCAGCACTTCTCTCGCGGCGCGATCGCTGGCGCCGGACACTCCGGTGGGAGCCGCGAGGTTGAGGATGGGCTTCTGGACATTGAAGGCGGTGCCTTGGAAGGCCGCAGGCAGAAAGGCGTTGTTCCAGTTGTTGACGCCGGCCTGAGGGACGCCGCGCGGGTCTGGGATCGCCACGAAAGCTGGCAGATCCTCGGCCTCGGAGCCCAGGGCATAGGACACCCACGAGCCCATGCTAGGGAAGCCGTCCAGCGTGTAGCCGGTGCTCATCTGGTTTTCGCCGGGGCCATGGGTATTGCTGCGCGCCGTCATGGAGTGGACGAAGCACATGTCGTCCACCAACTCCGCCAGATGCGGGAAGAGGTTGGACACCCATTTCCCGCTGCGTCCGCGCGGAGTGAATTCGTACAGCGGCCGTGCGAGGTTGCCGTTCTCGCCCTGGAAGGTGAGGAAGTTTTCTTTCTGTCCGGGCATGGGGCGGCCGTGATGCCGGAACAAGTCAGGTTTATAATCCCAGGAATCCATCTGGCTCACCGCGCCCGACATGAACATCACCAGGATGCGGCGCGCCTTGGGAGCGTGGTGCGGCACTCGCGGGGACAATGGCCGAGCGGGATCGAATCGCACGCCCTCCCCACGATCGCCGGCGAGCAGTCGGTCGCGCTTGAGCAACCCGCTCATCGCGATGGCGGCCAACCCGCTCCCGGCATGGGACAGAAACCCCCGCCGATCGAGCAGACGGTGTCCCTGGGGAGAAAGGAGGAAGGAGGACATGGCCACGTCGCGTGCGGCGTTAGGGCAGGTGGAGGAACTCGTTCGAGTTGAACAGCACTCGGCACAGCGTCGGGAGACCATGCTCAAGTACCAAGGAGTGGGAAACGCGCCACTCCTCGGGATGCGGAGGTCTCCCGAGGGCGAGTTCGAAAGCACGCTTCACCTGGGCATCCGGAGTGGTCCCGGAACCCGTCCGTACGCGGTCCGCGAAGGCCCGAGCTTGTTCATGAACAAATGGGCTATTGAAGAGGTTTAACGCCTGGATCGCGGTGGTGGACCGCGGCCGCTTGGGTTGAATTTGGCCGGCGTCCGGGCAATCGAACGCGCCGAAGGTCCCATCCTGAGCCATGCGCACCTTGGTGGCGTAGATCATGCGGCGCCAATCATCAGGCGAGAACGTCTCCTTCGGATCGTAGACGCGAACGTAATTGTCGTTCGGTTTGAAGACGCTGAATCCGCGTCCGCCCATGCGGAGGTCGAGGAGTCCTGAGGTGGCCAGGATGGCATCGCGGATCATTTCCGCATCCAGGCGCCGCGGAGGAAACCTCCAGAGCCAGCGGGTCCCGGCGTCCTTGGCCACGGCCTCCTGCCGCGGGCGGTTCGACTGGCGGTAGGTCGCCGAAGTCACGATGCGCCGGTGCAATGATTTCAGGCTCCAACCGTCATCCCGCAGACGCGTGGCGAGCCAGTCGAGCAACTCGGGATGCTCGGCTCGCGCGCCGTTGACCCCGAAGTCGCTGGGGGTGGAGACGATACCTTCCCCGAAATGAGCCAGCCACAGGCGGTTCACCAGCACGCGTGGGGTCAGCGGATTTCGTGGGTCAGTCATCCAGTCGACCAGGGCCAATCTGCGCTGCGGTTCGGGAGTGTCGGGAGGGATCTCCCGGGGCGGCGCCACGCGCGACAGCACGGCGGCGGTGACCTGATCGCGGCGTTGCATTGGGTCACCGCGTTGCAGGCGGTAGGTGGGCTCGGGGTGGGCGTCGAAGCGACCGGCGAAGACATTCGTCGCTCCGAATCCTCCCGGCGTTCCTGGACGCAAGGTGCGTTCGCCATAACGCACCCCCGCGAGTGCGGCCTGGAACGCATAGTAATCGTCCTGCGAAATGGGATCGAATTTGTGATCGTGGCAGCGAGCGCAGCCGACCGTCAGCCCCAACACCGTGGACCCGGCGCCCACGATCATCGCATGCAATTCGTCCTGACGCGCGAGTCGGATGGACTCCTCGTCCTTGCCCACCTGTCCGGGCAGCAGCGCAGCGGCGGCCACCAGGAACCCGGTGGCGGCATCCTCGCCGGTCACATCGCCAGCGAATTGGTCGCGGAGAAACTCGGGGTAGGGCTTGTCGGTGTTGAGCGCGTGGATGACGTAATCGCGGAACGGCCACGCGTTCTCACGCGGGGTATTCACCTCGAATCCGTGGGTCTCGCCGAACGCGATGGCATCGAGCCACACGCGTGCCCAACGCTCGCCGTGCCGGGGCGACGCCAGCAGGGCCTCCACCCGCCTCTCATAGGCGCCCGGGGCGACGTCGGCCTCGAAGGCCAGCACCTCCTCGTGGGACGGAGGCAAACCGGTCAGATCGAAAGACAGGCGGCGCAACAGGGTGCGGCGATCCGCTTCGGGCGACGGGGACAGGCCTTCGCGTTCCAATCGCGCGGCGATAAAGGCATCGATCTCGTTGCGAATCCATCCACGCGCGGCCTCGGTCCGCACGACCGGGAGCTGGGGCTGACTCACCGCTTGGAAGGCCCAATGGCTGCCGGAGGATGCGTTCGTCGCCGGCTCGGAAGCGGTCGTCGTCACCGACCAGGCGATCAGGAGGCAGACTACACCGCAGGCGCCAAGGACGGAAGTGGCGCTGGAACTGCGGGCCCCTGTTCCTCGCAAAAGTCGGTTCATGCTGGGGCCCGGTTCACTCGTCCCGCGGATCGCCCGCGGGGGACTCTAGCACGACACGAAGCGCCAGCAGGGTCCCGCAGAAGTAGGTGAACAGTTGGAACGTGGCCTGAAAATCCGAGGTCAACCACTGCCCGAGGCTCAATTGCACAAAAACAAAAAGGCTCAGGGTCAGGGCCGCCAGCAGCAAACTGGGGGCACGCCTGGCCAGGAACTCGAGTCGCAACGCCGAGGCGAGCACGAGGAGCGCGGCAACCAACTCACTGAAAGTGAGAATCCAGAACGACGCGCGCAAACCCGGCACAGTGGCCAGGATCGTGCCGCCGAATTTCTCATCGAACCAGGGCGGATAGCCCTCGCGTAGCTTGCTCGTCGCCGCGGTTCCCCACACGACCAGGAAAAGCAGCGTGATGGCTAGGAGCATTCCCACCCGGATCCAACCCAGGTACGCGGATCGCGACTTCAGGCTCATTGGGATCTTCCTCCCTGGATGGCTTCCTCCCGGAAGACGGCGCGCCGGATGACCGTCCGTTCGTCGCTGGTGTAGGTGACGTGGATGCGTCCGTCGCGGGTCTGAATCGCGGTCGGGTAGGCGAAATCTCCCGGACCCGAGGCGAGGGGGCGTCGGTGCGGCCAGGTCCTTCCCCCATCCATCGAGAGCGCCGCCATAAGCGGGGTGCGGTCGTTGGCGCTGTCATTGAAGACAAAGAGCAGGTGCCCGTTGGCGAGCCGGATCAGTTCAACGGCGGCGTTGGGATTGGGAAACGCCGTCTCCACGCCCGGACTCCAGGTGCGTCCGCCATCGGAGGATTCGGTCCGAACCACAAACCCATCATCGCCCGGTTCGTAATCCCCGCCGCGTCGACAAAGGGCCAGCAGGCGACCCGGTTCGGTCTCCACCACGGCCGCCTGCAAATTGCCCAGCCGGCTGCGAACGCGGTTGGACTCCGTCCAGATCCGTGTTGCCGGATCAAAGCGCAGGAAGACCGAGGCGGTGTCCGGGGCGGTGCGGTCGGGGTCACTGCCGGTTTCGTGGTAAACTGGCAGGAGGTACGCGCCGTCGGAGAGCAGGATAGGTCGGCTGCGCACCATCATGCCCGCCTCCCAGGAGACCACGAAGGAATCGCTCCA
>JADLFD010000360.1 GCA_020845805.1 Verrucomicrobiales bacterium
GAGCTTGTCGCCCTCGACCGTCACCTCGACCGGATCGCCGTCGTGCAGGGTGCCCTTGAGGATCTCTTCCGCCAGCGGATCCTCCAGGTGCCGCTCGACCGCGCGCCGCATGGGCCGTGCGCCGTACTGAGGGTCGTACCCCTTCTCCACCAAGAAATCCTTCGCCTTGGGATCGAGCGCCAGCCGAAGGTTCTTCTTCCGCAGCCGGTCCACGACCTTCTCGATCTCCAGATCGAGGATCTGCACCAGGTCCTCCTTGGTCAGGGAGTGGAACACGATGACGTCGTCCAGACGGTTGAGAAACTCGGGCTTGAAGAACCGCTTGGATTCCTCGAGCAGCTTCTCGCGCATCTTGTCGTACTTCGCGCCGGCATCATCGTTCGCCGCGCCGAATCCCATCACGCTCGACTTCTTGATCGTCTCCGCGCCCACGTTCGAGGTGAGCAGGATGATGGTGTTGCGGAAGTCCACCTGGCGCCCCTGCGAGTCCGTCAGTTTCCCTTCCTCGAGAATCTGCAGCAGCATGTTCGCCACGTCCGGATGCGCCTTCTCCAACTCGTCGAAGAGCACCACGCAATACGGCTTGCGCCGCACGGCCTCGGAAAGCTGCCCGCCCTCCTCGTAACCCACGTAACCAGGAGGCGAACCAACCAGGCGCGAGACGCTGAACTTCTCCATGTACTCGGACATGTCGAGCTGCACCAGGGCCTTGGGATCGCCAAACATGTGCTCCGCCAGCGCCTTCGCCAGGAGCGTCTTGCCCACACCTGTCGGGCCCAGCAGCATGAACGTCCCGATGGGGCGCTTCGGGTCCTTCAGATCCGCCCGCGACCGGCGTAACGCGCGACTCAGCGCGGACACCGCTTCGCCCTGCCCGATCACGGCCTTCGAAACCACCTTCTCCATGTCGAGCAGCTTCTGGGCTTCGGTCTGCTCCATGCGCCGCAGCGGAATGCCGGTCCACTTGGCCACCACCTGCACCACATCGTCCTCGTCCACCTTGACGCGCTTCTCCTCGCGGTTGTTCTTCCACGCGGAAAGGACCGACTCGAGCTTCTCCTTGGCGTTCTTCTCCTTGTCCCGCATCGCGGCGGCGCCCTCGAAGTCCTGCTCCTTGATGGCCTTCTCCTTGCGCACCTTGATGGTCTCGATGTCGGCCTCGAGATCCTTGACCTCGGGCGGACGCGTCATGGCGCCGATGCGCGCCCGCGCTCCAGCCTCGTCCATGACGTCAATGGCCTTGTCGGGCAGGAACCGACCCGTGATGTAGCGATCGGACAATCTCACCGCGGATTCCACCGCCAGATCGGTGATCTCCGCCTTGTGATGATCTTCATACTTCGGGCGGAGCCCCTTGAGGATCTGGATGGCTTCGTCGACGGTGGGAGCCTCGACCTTGACGGTCTGGAAGCGGCGCTCCAGCGCGGCGTCCTTCTCGATGTACTTGCGGTACTCGTTGAGCGTGGTCGCCCCGACGCACTGCATCTCCCCCCGGCTGAGCGCCGGCTTGATGATGTTGGAGGCGTCCATCGTGCCTTCGGCGGAGCCTGCGCCCACGATGGTGTGCAATTCGTCGATGAACAGGATGACATTCTTGGCGCGACGGATCTCGTCCATCACCGCCTTGATGCGCTCCTCGAACTGCCCGCGATACTTGGTGCCCGCGACCATGAGCGCCATATCCAGCGTGATCACGCGCTTCTCGCGCAGAATCTCCGGCACGTTCCCGCGTGAAATCTCCTGCGCCAATCCTTCGACGATCGCGGTCTTGCCCACCCCCGCCTCGCCCAGCAGCACCGGATTGTTCTTGGTGCGGCGGCAGAGGATCTGGATGACGCGCTCGATCTCGGACTTGCGCCCGATGACGGGATCCATCTCCCCCTTGCGCGCGATCTCCGTCAGATCGCGCCCGAAGGCTTTCAATGCCGGCGTCTTGAGGTCGCCCTTCTTCTCGGGTTTCTCCTGCCCGCCGCCACCCTCAGGAGCCGCCCCGCCCCCGCCCTCTTCCTGCGCCGCGAAATTCGGATCGAGCTCCTTGAGGATCTCCTGCCGCGTCTGTTCGATGTCGACGTCCAGGCTCTTCAGCACGCGCGCCGCCACGCCGTCGCCTTCTCGCAGCAGGCCGAGCAGGATGTGCTCGGTGCCGACATAAGTGTGGTTGAGCGCCTTCGCCTCCTTGGCCGCCAGCGACAACACCTTCTTCACGCGAGGGGTGTACGGGATATTCCCCACCACTTTCTGGTCGGGACCCGTCCCCACCTGCTTCTCGACTTCGAGGCGCACGGTCTCGAGGTCCAGACCCATCTTCTGGAGCACGTTCACCGCAACGCCCTGCCCCAGCTTGATCAGTCCGAGCAACAGATGCTCGGTCCCCACGAAGTTGTGGTTGAACCGATCGGCCTCCTTACGCGCCAGGGCCAGCACCTGCTGGGCCCGCGGCGTAAAATTGTTCATGGCTTCTTCGCTCATAGGTCCTCGCTCCGCAGCAATCGTTGATTCACGCGACGGCCGCGCCGCCGTCACTCAGCCCCGGAAGGTCTACTTGCATCACTCGCGGGAGGCGTCAATTGCGCCGCCACCGGACGAGCCACATCCTTCAGCCTCTCCCGCAGCAAATCCGAGCGCAGCACGTCCCGCTCCTCCGCGCCAAGCTTCCCCGCATGCACGCGCTGCAAATGCGCCGGCTGGGTGATGAGCTGCAATTCGTCGAAAACCGCCCGCGGCACGCCCGGAAACATGTTCAGATCGTGACCGAGCCGGACCAGCGACAGCAGGTTCATCGCCTCTTTCGACGAGATCGAGTAGGCGTTGGAGAGCACCCCGAAGGCGCGCCCGATATGGTTGTGCAACACCTTCGGCTTCTCCTCGAGCAGCTTCTGGCGCGCATTCAACTCATGCTCGATCATCTGGTGCACGACCTTGCTGAGTCGCTCCACGATCTCCACCTCGGTCTCGCCCAACGTCATCTGGTTCGAGACCTGAAAAATATTCCCCAGCGCCTCCGTGCCCTCGCCGTACAGGCCGCGTACCGCCAACCCCAGCTTGTTCACGGACTGGATGATCTGGTTCACCAACTCGGCCAGCACCAACCCGGGCAGATGCAGCATCGCGCTCACGCGGATTCCCGTCCCCACGTTGGTCGGGCAGGCCGTGAGATACCCGTACTCGGGTGAAAAGGCGAACGGCAGGCGCGTCTCCAGCGCGGTGTCCAGCTCGTCGATGGCACGCCAGGCCTCCTTGAGCTGCAACCCCGGCCGCAGCGATTGCATGCGCAAGTGATCCTCTTCGTTGACCATCACGCTCAAGGTCTCGGCTCGATCCACCACCATCCCGCTGCCCGCCCCCTTGGCGGCGTGCTCGCGACTGATCAGATGCCGTTCCACCAGGATCTGCTTGTCGATCCCGGTCAGGTTGTCCATCGACTCCGAGAATCCTTCGGTCATCGCCGGCAGATGGTCGACCGCCGACCGGATCACTTCCAGGGCCCGGATGCGCTCGGATTTCTTGGCCCATCCTGGGAACGCGAACCCTTGCACGTTGCGGGCCAGCCGGACGCGGCTGGACAGCACGATGTGGTCGAGCGGCCCGGTCCGGCGCGCGGCGTCGGCGGGCTTGCTGAGAAAGGTCTGAAGATCCCTGGACATGGGCGTGGTCAGGAGGCAGGGGCAGCCTGCTGCTTCAACGCCCGGATTTGATCCCTCAAATGGGCTGCTTCCTCGAAATTCTCGGTCTGGATCGCCTTCTCCAGGCGGCGGTTCAGCTGCTTCAGCTGGTCGCCCGGGTCTTTGCGCGGGCGCAGGGCGGTGGGAATCTTGCCCGTGTGGCGAACCCCCTTGTGCATGGTCTTCAACATGCCGGGAAGTCCCTCCCCGAACGCGGTGTAACACTGGGGGCAGCCGAACCGGCCTGACTTCTTGAAATCGGCCTGCGACAACCCGCAGGCGGAACAGGTCAATTCCCCCGGCTTGGGCGCCGGGCGCGCCTCGGCGGTGTCCTGGGTGTTCCCCAGGAGCAGGTCCGCCAGCGAAAAGCCGGCTGGATCCGTCACCCCCTTCGCCTTCGAGCACTCCTCGCAGAGATCCACCTTCTGCATCTTGTCATCGACAATTTGCGTCAGGTGCACCTTCGCTTCGTTCTTCTGGCAGATGCTGCAGAGCATGACTTGATTGGCCCGGGCCTTACAGCCTGGGAAACTCACCGCGGCGAATCGGGCTGAGGGGCGGCCCCCGCCGGGAGGGACGTCTGACGCCAAACACGCAAGCCAGGCCTCGTCTGACTTGCCGGTTCGCGAGGCCTTCGCTCACGCGTATATCGGCTCGCCCGTGGAGTTCGTCAAGGCGTGGTATGCCTTGACGAGGTTCCGCGTGATCGAGCCGGGCTTCCCACTCCCGATCACCCGGCCATCCACCTTGACCACCGGAACCACCTCCGCACCGGTCCCCGTCACAAAACATTCGTCCGCGTTGAAAACGTCGTAGCGCGTCAGGTTGGGTTCCGACACCTCGATGCCGGCGGCGCGCGCCAAATCCATCACGGTCCCGCGAGTGATGCCGTACAAGGCCCCCGCGGCCAGCGGCGGGGTCGACATCCTGCCGTCCTTGATGATGAACAGGTTGTCCCCCGTGCACTCCGCCACATACCCCTCGGCGTTCAGCATAATCGCCTCCTCGCATCCCGCGTTGTTGGCCTCGATCTTCGCCAGGATGTTGTTGAGGTAATTGAGCGACTTGATCGCCGGATTCAACGCGCTGTGCAGGTTGCGCGTGGTCGGCACCGTCACGATGTCGAGGCCGCGCTCGTAGTACTCCGGCGGGTACAACTGGATCTTGTCCGCAATAATGATGATGGAGGGCCGCTCGCACTTATTCGGGTTCAGGCCGAGGGTCCCCTTCCCGCGCGTCACCACCAACCGGATGTAGCCATCCTTGATCTTGTTGCGGCGACAGGTCTCCACCACCGCACGCGAAATCTCGGCGTGGGTCAGGGGCAGGGTGAGCAGGATCGCCTTGGCGGAATAGAAAAGGCGGTCCACGTGCTCCTTCAACTTGAACACCCGACCGTTATAGGCCCGGATGCCCTCGAAGACGCCGTCCCCGTAAAGCAGCCCGTGGTCGAACACCGAGATCTTGGCGTTCTTTTCGTCGTAATAGCGCCCGTCGATATAAATCTTCATTCCTGACGAGCGCCACGCTAGGACACCCCACGCTCCCGGACCAACCCCAAATTGCAATTCCAGCGCCAGGAAACCACGGCACTCCGCCGCCGCCCTCACGCCCCGCGCACGCGCCCATCCTCCAATTCCAAGGTCCGCGGCGCGCGCGCCGCCACCCGGGGATCATGGGTCACCAACACCAGCGCGGTGCCGTGCTCGGTTCGCAAGGAGGTGAGCAACTCCATGATCTCAGACCCGGTGTGCGAATCGAGGTTCCCGGTCGGTTCGTCCGCCAGCACCAGCCGCGGACGATTGATCAACGCGCGCGCAATCGCCACGCGCTGCTGCTCCCCCCCCGACAACTCGGCCGGCCGGTGATCCAGGCGGGACGACAACCCCACTCGCCCCAGCAATTCGCGCGCGCGTTGCTCAGTCTCCCCCACGGAACGCCGGGCCACGCGAGCCGGCAGGCACACGTTCTCCAAGGCATCCAACTCCGGAAGCAGGTGATAGGCCTGAAACACAAACCCCACGGACATATTGCGAAAGGCAGCCAACCCGGCCGCACTCGATTTCGCCAACGGCGCCCCGTCGAACTCAATGCTCCCGGAATCCGGCACATCCAGTCCGCCCAGGAGATGCAGGAGCGTGCTCTTTCCCGAGCCCGAGGCGCCGCGCAACGCCACGAATTCGCCCACGCCCACCTCCAACGTCGCGCCTTGCAGCACTTCCACGTTCCGCCGCCCCATGCGGTACGACTTGCGCAACTCCCGCGCCGCCAGCAGCGGCCGCGTCCGGCTGGAACTGGATCCGGTCTCAGTCATGACGCAATGCCTCCACCGGTTGCAGCCGACCCGCGCTCCAGGCCGGCAGCAGACCCGCCAGGAGACAGATCAGCAGCGCACTGCCACAAATCAACGCCAGGTCCATCGGGTCAATGCGCGCCGGCAATTGACCAAATCCGTAGATACTCGCCGGAAAGAGTTCGGTCCCGGTGACGCGCCTCATGAACTCCAGGAACTCATTCCGGTACCGCACCGCCAGCATGCCCAAGGCGCAGCCCGAAGCCACCCCCACCACGCCGACCAACACACTCTGGCTCAGGAATAGATAGGAAACCTGCGCGCGAGTGCATCCCAATGCCTTGAGCACTCCGATCTCGCGCGTCTTCTGCACCACGAAGGTGATCTGCGTGCTGGTGATCCCGAAGGCCGCCACGATCATCACAAAGAACAGCACGATGAACATGACCTTCTTCTCCACCGCCACCGCTTCCAGGATGTCCCCCTTCTCCTCCACCCACGTCGTGATGTGATACCCGGGCCCCAACAGGGGAGCCATCTCCTGCCGCACCCGGTTTACCGCCAGCGGGTCCTTCAAAATCACGGTCACGCTGTGCACCGCATCCCCGAGGTCGTAAAGATCCTGCGCGTTGCCCAGGGAGGTCACGATATAGGCCGCGTTGTACTCGAAGTACCCCGCGTCAAACACCCCCGCCACCTGGTACTCGGTGGGCAAGGACCACTCCTCGTCCGCGGTATCCGAACCCCCAGCCTCCTTCTTCTTCTTCAGCTGCGCCCACATGCGCTTGGCCAGGCCGGGAGGCAGGACGCTGACCACATCCCCAGGCCGGACGTCGAGTTCACGCGCCAGCTGCAGCCCCACGAGGATGGTGTTCCCACGCAAATCGTTCGTTCCCTGTCGCACATTCTGAATCAAAGGCGTCGATGCCACCGCCCGCCGATCCACCCCCCGCATGATCGGCGTCAGCACCATCGCCCCCCCCTCCATCTGACGCTCGATCAGCACCGGACCCTCCACCCAGGGTGCCGCACTCGCCACGTCCGGCATGCCCCGCACCCGGTCTAATACCGACTCGAAATCCGCCAGGTTCGCGCCCGGCCGACGAATCGTGAGGTGCGGGTTGAAACCCAACAACCGCTCGCGCAACTGCTCGCCAAACCCGGTCATCACAGCGATGACCACGATCAACACAGTCACTCCCAGGGTCACTCCAATCACCGCAATCAGGGTGATCACGGACACGAAAGTCCGCTTCGGCCGCAGATAGCGCAGCGCCAGCAGAAGTTCGAACGGAAGCCGAGACACGGGAACACCCTAAGCAGGAACAGGGCAGAGTCGAGCCCGAGCCGGTCAGCGGCTCAAATACCCGCGGCCCTCCATCCAGAAAGCCAGTTCGCGGGTCCACGGATGCCCGTTCGCCAGCCCGATCCCATGCCGCCCGCGCTCATAGAGGTGCAGCGCAAACGGCACCCCTGCCCGTCGCAAGGCCGCGGCAAACTGCAGGCTGTTCTCCACCGGCACTCCTCCATCCTCCACCGTGTGCCACAGAAACGTCGGCGGGGTGTCGCCCCGCACTTGGAGTTCGTTCGAAAGCCCTGCCACCAGCCCCGGATCCGCCGGCTCCCCCAAGAGGTTCTTGCGTGACCCCTGGTGCGTGAACTCACCCAGCGTGATGACCGGGTAGCAAAGCACTCCAAAATCCGGGCGCGAACTCCACCGCTCCAGGGGATCGGCCGCGTCCGGCCGTCCCCCGTCGTGATGGGTGAGAAGCGTGGACGCCAAGTGCCCGCCCGCCGATGACCCCATGATGCCAATGCGATTGGTCCGGACACCCCAATCCGACGCCTGGGCCCGCACCCACCGCACGGCGCGAGCCGCGTCCTCGAGCATCCGCGGATGCCGATACCCGTGGCTCCCCAGGCGGTACTTCAATACTGCGCCGTGCACGCCCAGGGTGTTGAGCCAGAGGGCGTAATCCTTCCCCTCATGCGACGCCAACCCGCCATACCCACCCCCCGGGCAAATCACCACCGCCGTCCCGACCGCCTGGGCTGCCGCCGCAGGATAGAGGGTCAGCGTCGGGCGGTCCCGATCCTCCGTCCCCAACGCCCCGGGCGCGCCTTCCGGCCAGAGGAGGACCGTGGATCCCGCAACCCACTCCCCTCCCGTCCCAGGCTCCGCCGCCTGGTTGGCCAGGGGAGTCAACGCCGTGGCCGCCGCCAGAATCAGACCTCCAAGTCGCATAGAATGCCGCCACGCTATCCGCCCCAGAACGCGCGTCACGCCCGAAGACCGTGTCACCCGGCCCGCAGAGGCGGGCGAATCCACCCCGGCCGCTGCGGACCAGAAATCGCCCTCACCCCAAATACCACTTGCGCATTGCCGACTACCGGCGTAATCGCATAGGCGTATTTCCGCCCCGCTGCATCATGAAAAAAATCCCGCGCATTTCGGAGACCGAGTGGGAGATCATGAAGATCGTCTGGTCGAAGGGACAGTGCACCGCCAACGAGATTCTCGACGCCCTCAATTCACGTGATTCCTGGCACCCCAAGACCGCTCGCACGCTGATCGGCCGGTTGGTGAAGAAGAGGGCCCTGACCTACAAGGAGGACGGCCGGGCTTACATTTACCGGGCGGGCATTTCCGAGGAGGAAGCCATCGCTCACTACAGCCAGTCCTTCCTGGAGCGCGTGTTCAACGGCGCGCTGACCCCGATGTTCGCGCATTTCGTTCAGAGCCAACGACTATCCCCCTCGGATCTGCGCGAACTGCGGGACGTGCTGGACGCCCGCGAGTAACCCCCCGTCCGCTCCACGATCTCTCCCATGGAATCGTTGGCAGAAGCGACCGGGTGGCTCTTTGGCTGGCTGCTGCGGAACTCGGCGCACGCCTCGTTGCTGGCAGCCATTGTCTTCACGCTGGAGCTCTGCTTCTGGCGACGCCTTTCCCCGCGCTGGCGCTACGGACTTTGGCTGCTTGTCCTCGCTCGTCTTCTTTTGCCCGTGGCACCAGAGAGTCGGGTGTCGCTCTTCAACCTGGTGGATCTCGCCCCGGCCGGCATCTCCGGCGCCGTTCTGGAGGTCCTCGGCCTGCCGACCCCGGCCGCCATCCCCGCGGTCGAACCCACCAGTCCCCTCGCCGATACCCCACACTGGTTCGTGGTCGCCCTCGCCCTGTGGTTCCCCGGCGCCGTCGTCCTCGCCGGCCTGATCTGGCGCGATCATCGCCGACTCAAGCGAGCCCTGGATCACACCGCCCCCGTTCAAGGCCACTTCGTCCAGGACTTGCTCACGCAATCCAAGGGGGTCATGGCCGTCACCCGCCTCGTCGAGGTGGTGGAATCCGCCGAGGTCACCTCCCCCGCCATTTGCGGATGGTGGCGACCCCGACTGCTCCTGCCCCACGGACTTCTGCGTCGCCTCACCCCGGACGAGACCCGTTTCCTGTTCCTGCACGAACTGGCGCATGTGAAACGATCCGACATCGCGTTCAACTGGCTGCTCGCCGCCATCCAGGTCCTGCACTGGTTCAATCCCATCATCTGGCTCGCCCTGCGTCGCATTCTGGCCGTGCGCGAGGAGGTTTGCGACGACCTCGTGCTCCGCCGGTCCTTCCCGGGAGCCAAGCGCGAGTATGGCCTCACCCTCCTCCGCATCCTTGAAGAATGCGCCCCCAAAAGGATCGTTCCCGCCCTCGCCGGCGTGCTCGACGATGTGCGGTCCTTGCGACGCCGTATCCGCTGCATTCGCGAATTCACTCGGTGCGAAGCCAACCCGTGGACCCCGGCGCTCTTCACAGTGACCTTCGCGGTCGCGGGGCTGACCGAGCGCATCCCCGAGCCTTGGACTTGGCAGGCCTCACTGCAGACGGCCTCCACGCACAGCGAGCAACCCTCCACGCGCACCCGTTCCATGGGGGGATCGAATCGCGGACGTTCCACTCCACCGCCACGGCCCGCCGCACCTAATAACCAGGTCCTGCCGGCGATCGAGGAGGTGGAATTCGGCCCCCCCGCACCCGGCACGCAGGAACGCATGATCGTCGCGCTTCGCGAGGCCGCCCAGCGGTTTAGTGAAAACCCGGCGAACCCGGGCTCTGGAGTCTCCAGCGTCCGCAACGGGGGCGCTCCCGCACCCACCCCCGGTGCGCCGACCGCCCGAGCTGCTGCAACCGTGACGTTGGCGCGGATGAACTCGTCCAGTCCTTCGATCGCCCCCAACCGCTCCCCCGGTCGCATCTACCCGCTTCCGCCAGTTTCTGAGCGCGGCGATATCCTGCGCCCACGACGATCGGCCAGCACGAGCACGTCGGTCGCCACGTCGACGATGCCGACGCCGACGCCCCGGAGCCCGGTCGGCGTTGTCGCGAACGCCAGCGTCTCCGAACCGGTGCCCGCGGTCGGTCGCGTGGTGTTTGTCCCAGGTGCGCAAAACACGCGCCACGACTAGACGATCGGCGCGATCGGAACGCCTCTCAACGGGCACCGCCCACCACCAGGCTGCCGTGGGCGCGCCGTGGGGCCGGGCGCGAGGTGGAAGACTCGAAGTACCGGGTTAGTCCGACTACCGGCGGTCCTGATGGGGCGCCCCCGGAGGTGCCGGCCACTCGTTCCACACCGTGGCGTCGGCACGCAGCCGGTGAATCAGCAACTGATCGGCGGGAGGGAACTCCACCGCGTCGAGTTCCGTCCGCGCCACCCAGCGCAGCGCTTCGCACTCGATCGCTTGAATCGCCCCCGACACCCACCTGACCAGGAAGAAGCGCAGGTGCACGGTCTTCGTCGGATAACGGAAGAGAACTTCGTCGTAATACATCCCCACCGCCGTCTCGATGCCCAACTCCTCGCGCAATTCCCGCTGGAGGCAGGATTCCCAGGATTCGCCCGACTCGCGCTTGCCGCCGGGGAATTCCCATAACCCCGCGAGGTGGCTGCCCGCTTTTCGCTGGGTGACGAGCAGGCGACCCTCGTGAAACACCAGACCGGCGGCCACGTCGATCGGCACCTGCGCGTCCATGCGGCCCCTACCGCCCCACACTCTTGTAGACGAAGCCAAGACGTTCCATCTCGGCCTTATCCAGAAGGTTGCGCCCGTCGAACAGGATGGGATGCGTGAGTTGCCCGCGCACGCGCTCCAGATCCAGTTGGGCGAACTGAGGCCATTCCGTCGCGATCACCAGGGCATCGCAGTCCGCGGCCACGTCGTTCATGTCCTCGACGTAGGTCACCCGTTCTGAAGGCGGCAGCACGGCTTGGGCCTTGCTCATGGCTTTGGGATCATGCACGCGCAGCGACGCCCCCTCCTTCAGCAACCGCTGGCACAACTCGATGGCCGGGCTCATGCGCACGTCGTCCGTGTTCTGCTTGAAGGCCAGACCCAACACCGCGAGGCGCTTGTCCTTCAGCACCCACAGGGTGTCGACGATCTTCTTCACGAAGCGGTCCATCTGCGCGGCATTGACGGCCTGCACCTCGCGCAGGAGCCGGAAATCGACCCCCAACTGCTCCGAGATTTTGATGAACGCGCTGAGGTCTTTGGGAAAACAGGACCCGCCGAAGCCCAGACCCGCGTTGAGGAACTGTCGCCCAATCCGCCGGTCCAACCCCATGCCATTGGCGACCTCGACCACGTTCGCACCCGTGGCCTCGCAGATCACCGAGACCGCGTTGATATAGCTGATCTTCAGCGCGAGGAACGAATTCGCCGCGTGCTTGATCAACTCGGCTGAATGGATGTCCGTGATGATGATGGGCGCGTTGAACGGCGCGTAGAGCTCCTTCATGGCCGCCACCGGCCGCGGAGACAAGGTCCCGATCACAATGCGGTCCGGCTTCATCAGGTCCTCGACCGCGAACCCCTCGCGCAGAAACTCCGGATTGGAAACCACATCGAAATCCACCTTGGCGCGGTTGTAGCGTTTGATGGTCTCCGCCACCTTCTCGCCGGTCTTCACCGGGACGGTGCTCTTGTCGACGATGATTTTGTACGAGGTCATGCACGCCGCGATCTCGCGCGCCACACCCTCGATGAAGCTCAAATCCACCGAGCCATCCTCCTGGGGAGGCGTAGGCACCGCGATGAACACGACCTCCGCCCCCGCCACGCCCTCCGCAATGCTGCCCGTGAACCGCAAACGCCCCTCGCGGACATGGCGCGGGATCATCTCCTCGAGGCCCGGTTCGTAGATCGGGATGCTCCCCCCCTGCAATTGCCGCACCTTCTCCGGGTTGTTGTCGACGCAGACAACCTCGTGCCCCACCTCGGCGAAGCAGGTACCGCTCACCAACCCCACATAGCCGGTCCCAATGATGCAAAGCTTCATGTTCTGCTGTGTCCCCAATCCAGAAATCCCATACCTCCCCGCAGCGCCACGGCCAGGATCACCTCGCGTTCCCGACCCCGCGCGTTCACGCCCACGATCAGCCACGGGCAGCAGGGTTGAAGCCCCCGCCCCCGAAATCCATCCGCCACGCTCCGATCAAGGAGTGGCCACACCAGGCACCACGGCGGACGCCGCGTTGGTGGCGCCCAAGGCCGGGAACTCACGCACCAGCGTGGCCCGATGCTCCGCGGCGATCTGGCTGAACGCTCCCGCTTCACGGGCGCGGATCAGATCGTCATAGATCTTCAGCGCCACCTCGGGCTGCTTGCGCGACTCGTACAGCCGCGCCAGGGCGAGTCGGGATTGGCCCGCCACGCTCTCGCCTGCGTACTTGGAAATAACCTCCTGGTACTTCGCCACCGCCTGCTCGCCTTTGTCCAAGGCATCCAGGCTCGCCGCAATGCCGAACTCGGCCTGCGCGCCCAGCACGGTGCCCGCTTCCGCGGCAGCCACCCTCTCGAACTCGGCTTGCGCCTCGGAGTATTTCCCCTCGTTGAAAAACGCGGCGGCGGCCAGCAACCGCGCCCTCGCGGCCGCGGTCGCTGACGCGTGCTCCTCCGCCACTTTCAGGAAGTCGGACGCGCGCGGCGCGGAGTCCGCATCGCCCGCCCTGGGGCGAAGTTCCAGCAGCGCCGCGTTGGCCCGCAGCTCGCGTTCCGCACGAAAATGACGCCACAGATAGACCACCCCCCAGAGCGCGATCAGCCCCACCAGACCGAGGACCAAGTGCTTCCGGTGCAGCTCCACCCAAGCCATCAGGTTCAAGATCCGATCCTGCGGATCCTGCGGCTGCGGTTCCGTGGGCGACGATTGCGTAACGACCGAGGACATAGAGCCGGCAATGGTTTCCCTCCATGCCCAAAACTCAAGAGCTATTTCCATGCCGGCTTGTGGATTGTGAAACCGCCTCCCACCCCGCTACGCTCCGCCCGCATCGTTCCGCCGCCGCCCACCCCGCGAGGACGACCTCC
>JADLFD010000361.1 GCA_020845805.1 Verrucomicrobiales bacterium
GAGCTTCCTTGCCGGCCGGCTCGCGGCCGCCCGCGCGAGTTCGAACAGAAAACGCATGCCGCACGGTAGGCGGTTCGCGGCAGACCGACAACGCCGTGTCGCGTCGGAGGTTCCTTGGCCGGACCCCTTGGCCGCGCTCACGGAAGAACACTCGACGTCCGCCAACCTTTCGCCCAAGAGGAACGACGTGATGACACGCCTCCCCACCCGCCCCACGGCCCACCGCGTGCTCGTGCTTACCCTGCTCCTGTCGAGCACCCTCCTCGGACCGAAACTCGTCTCCGCGGAAGCCGCGTCCCAAGGATTTCCCGTCCGAGGACTGGCAATCGCCGCACCCCAACCCCGTCAGATCGATCGTTTCCTCGGCTTTCTCACCAATGAGTTCGCCCCGCGCGGCGGCAACACCCTGATTCTCCGCGTCGACTTCGGATTCGAGTTCGAGTCCCGACCCGACCTGCGCGCGCAGCCCGCGCTTTCCAAGGCTGACGTGAAGCGACTGGTCGACGTCGCGCGGCCGCGGGGAATCCGCCTCATCCCCCAGATCAATCTGCTGGGCCACCAATCCTGGTCCACCACGCTCGGCAACCTCCTGCGGGTGCACCCGGAGTTCGATGAGACGCCCTGGGTCAAGATGCCGACGTCTTACCAGTGGCCCAATCCCGACCGTCTCTACTGCAAGAGCTACTGTCCGCTGCACCCCGGAGTGCATGGCGTCGTCCTGCCGCTCGTGGATGAAGTGTGTGATGCGTTCGAGACCGACGCCTTCCACGCGGGTATGGACGAAGTGTTCTACCTCGGGGAGGAAAAGGGCCCGCGTTGCGCCGGCAAGAACAAAGCCGAGCTGTTCGCCGGCGAGGTCAAACGGATCCGCGATCACCTCGCCACCCGCCAGCGCCAGCTGTGGATCTGGGGCGATCGCCTGATCGATGGCGCGGCCACGGGCATCGGAGAGTGGGAGGCCAGCCTGAACGACACGCACCCCGCCATCGACCTCATCCCCAAGGATGTGGTGATTTGTGACTGGCACTACGAACGACCCGACCCCACCGCGGTGCTTTTTGCGCTGAAAGGTTTCCAGGTCGTGACCTGCCCGTGGCGGAATCCAGGGGTGGCCGTGCAACAAGTGGCCGACATGGCCCGCTGGCGCAGCAACGCGACTCCCAAAACCCGTGACCGCTTTCACGGGATCGTCCAGACCGCCTGGTCGGGAGTGGACGGCTTTCTCAACGAATTCGAACAGGCACGCAACTCGCCCTCCGCCTCCACCAACCAGACCGCGGGAAACTGCTTCCTGAAGACCTCCGAGCAATGGGCTCCCTCCGGACCCGCGCCCAATCGATGAAACCCATCGAGGCCCTGCTGGCGGTCTTCCAGGGACCGCACCAACCCTTGGTCTTCACCACGCGCCCGGTGCCGACCGAACTCGGCATCCGCGAGGTCCTCGTCTCCCTCGACCTCGCCACCATTTGCGGGTCGGACCTCCACACCATCGACGGTCGCCGCACGGAGCCCTTCCCTAGCGTCCTCGGCCACGAAGCCGTGGGACGGATCTTGGCGCTTGGTCCAGGCCGGCCGGACTTGCGGGTGGGGGAGCGTGTGACGTGGTCGATCGCGGACAGCTGCGGCTGCTGCCCGGCCTGCACGGACTGGGACCTGCCCCAGAAATGCGCGCGGCTCTTCAAGTATGGACATGCGCCCCTCGCCGAGCTCCCCGCGTTGAGCGGTTGCTATGCCACGCATCTGCTGCTGCGGGGAGGCACCAGTGTGGTCCGGGTCCCCGACTCCCTCGCGGATGCCGTGGTGGCTCCCGCCAATTGTGCTCTGGCCACCATGGTCGCCGCCACGGAATCGCGGCCGAGTCACTGCCACACGGCGGTGATCCAGGGCGCGGGGCTCCTCGGCCTCTACGCTTGTGCCCTGCTCCACCGGGCGGGGGTTTCCCGCGTGATCGTGACCGATGTCGACCCTCGACGGCTTGAGCTGGTGCGGCGCTTCGGCGGAGAGCCCGCCCTGGAAAGTGCCCTGACGCTCACGGCTGCCGGAACCGCAGATCTGGTCATAGAGGCGGCCGGCGCCCCGGCGGTTGTGAAGGAGGGTCTCGACCTCCTCCGGCCAGGTGGCCAGTACACCTGGGTTGGAATGGTCCACCCCCATTCCGCCCTGGACCTCACCGGAGAAAGCATCATCAGGAAGTGCCTGCGAATCCAGGGCGTCCACAACTACGCTCCGCGCCACCTCCGCGAAGGAGTGCGATTCCTTCACGCCCACGCGACCCATTTTCCCTGGGAACAACTGGTCTCCCCTCCGTTCGCGCTGCAGGACCTCAACCGTGCCTTTGCGGAAGCCCGCGCCGGGAAGTGGGCGCGGGTCTCGGTGCGCCCGGATCCGCGATCGTGACGGATTGTTACCGCCGCCGTGACGCGGCCGAAGAAAGCCGGGTGATAGGGTCCGGACATGACCCACGGACACCCGGCGTCGCCCTCCGCCTGCGAAACAAGAGACCCCGCTCCCGCGCTCTCCGGCCGCCTCTCCCCCGCCGAGGTCGTATCGAGGATCTTCACGACCTTCCTGCAACGAGGCCACCGGCAGTACGGGGAGTCGGTCACCGAACTCCAGCACGCCCTGCAGTGTGCGACTTTTGCGGGTGACGCCGGAGAGCGAGCCGAGGTGATCGCCAGCTGCCTGCTGCATGACTTCGGCCATCTGCTTCACGAACTGGGAGAGGACATTGCGGATCACGGGGTGGATTCCCGCCATGAACTCCTCGGCGCGAATCATCTCGCGCGCTGGTTCCCGCCCGAGGTGGTGGAACCGATCCGGATGCACGCGGACTCCAAACGCTACCTGTGCCGCCGGGAAGAGGGTTATTTCGGGGCGCTGTCCCCTGCCTCCCAGCGCAGTTTGGAGCTTCAGGGTGGCCCGATGTCGACGGAGGAAGCGCGGGAGTTCGAAGCCCACCCGCATTTCGAACTCGCGCTCCGAGTGCGTCGCTACGACGACCGCGGAAAAGTCCCCGGAATGCCCACCCCGGATCTCGCCACCTTTCGACTCCTTCTGGAATCCTTGGTGCACGCGCAGACCGCAGTGCCGGCTCCGTCTCCGTCCCTCCCTGGCGCATGACGTCACCCACCGCGGCGATCCCCGCCAGGGACCTGGACTCCTCCTGGCTGCGGCACCCCATCGTGTTGACCGCCTGGTGCATGGTCGCGGCGTTCGGGACGTACGCCTGCATGTACGGGTTTCGCAAGCCCTTCACCGCCGCGCCCTTCGCGACGGAACCCTTTGGGGACGGCTTCAAGACTCTGCTCGTGACCTCCCAGGTGCTCGGCTACACGGTCTCCAAATTCCTCGGCATTCGCATCATTGCCGCCATGCCTGCAGCACGTCGCGTGGTGACGCTGCTGGGCCTGATCGGGGGCGCTCAACTCGCTCTGGTCCTTTTCGCCATCCTACCGCGACCGCTCAACATCGCCTGCCTGTTCCTGAATGGCCTGCCCTTGGGGATGGTCTTCGGACTGGTCCTCGGATTCCTCGAGGGCCGGCGGATGACCGAGGCGTTCGTCGCCGGGCTTTGCACGAGCTTCATCCTCGCGGACGGCTTCGCCAAATCGGTGGGCGCCTGGTTGCTCGCCTCGGGAATCCCGGAACGGTGGATGCCCGCCACCGCCGGAATGTTGTTCCTCGCCCCGCTGCTCGCATTTGTCTTCATGCTGCAGCACATCCCTCCGCCCACGCGTGCAGATATCTCCGCCCGCTCCGAACGCTTGCCGATGTCGCGCGAGGACCGGCTCCGTTGGATCCGACGGCACGGACTCGGCCTCCTCTTCATCGCCACGGCTTACCTGCTCCTCACCGTGATCCGTAGCCTGCGAGCGGATTTCGCCCCCGAGATCTGGGCCGCCTTCGGCACCCAGGGTCAGCCCGGCATCTTCACCCGATCCGAGCTCTGGGTCGCGGCCGGGGTCATGCTGGCCAATGGCTCGCTGGTCTGTGTCCAGGACAACAGGAAAGCCTTCTTCCTCTCCCTGGCCATCTCGATCACGGGACTGCTCCTCGCACTGGTCGCCGTCCTGCTCCTGCGTCGAGCGTTCATTTCGCCGTTCGGGTTCATGGTCCTGCTCGGTCTCGGCCTCTACCTGCCCTACGTCGCCGTCCACACCACGGTCTTCGAAAGGCTCATCGCGCTCACCCGCGACCGTGGCAACATCGGCTATCTCATGTATCTCGCCGATTCCGCCGGATACCTCGGTTATGCTGCGGTCATGCTGGGGCGGGATTGGATCCGGCCCTCGGGTGGCTTCCTCGACTTCTTCCTGCAGGCAACCAACCTCGGCGCGACCCTCGCCATGGCCGCGTTCGCGGCGGCCGCCTGGCAGTTTCGACCTTGGCGCGCCGCCGCGGTCGCCTCCTCCGAAGGGGGATAGTCCGGCCGTGTGCCGTGGTCCCCCGCCCGCCCATCTCGATCTCGAACCCCCATGCTCGATGCCGCGATCAGCGTGCCGGCCCCGGAGCCGTGGCCGGATTGAACCGCACATCCATGAGACGACGGTCCTCTTCGGTGGGGCCTCCACCGAACTGTCGCCACGCTTCAACCTTGAACGGATTCGTCTCCGCCAGCGGGACGTCCTCGTTGACCAATCCGACTCGCACATCCGCCCACCACACCTCATAGCGCGCCGCCAGCCGGGCAACGACTTCCGGCTGGCTCGCCGACACGTCGCGCTGCTGACCCGGATCGGTCCCCACGTCGAACAACTGCCAGCGTGGCTCCCGACCACCATCAGCGGACACCATCTGCCACCGTGACTCACGAACACTGCACGCCTTGTATTTCCAGTGTTCCGGCGGGGTTCCCTTGGGCCAGCGCCCCACGTGGGTGAACAGCGTGCGTTCCGGCCAGTCGGCGCCATCCCGCTCGAGCAAGGGCACCAGACTGCGCCCGTCCCACCCCTCCCGCACCCGTCGGGACACGCGTGCGCCGGTCAACTCGACGAGGGTGGGAAACACGTCGAGATGCGCCGTCAACCCGCGCCGATCTCCGGGCTTGATCATCCCGCTCCAGCGCCACAACGAAACTGCGCGCGTCCCCCCCAGATAGGCAGTCCCCTTCTTTCCCCGCATCCCGGCGTTGAACACCATGCTCCCACCATCCGCACCGTTGTCAGTCATGAAGATGACCAGGGTCTCCCGCTCCAAGCCCCGCGCCTCCAGCCAGTCCAACAACCGGCCGACGTTGTCGTCGATGTTCGCCACCATGCCCATGAACTTCTCCAGCGGCGGTTTCACCCGCCCCTCGTAGCGCGCCGCATCCTCGGCCCGCACCTGCCAGGGCACGTGGGGCGCGTTGCAGGAGATGTAAGCCAGGAACGGACGGCGCGGGCGCACGCGGTCCATCCAGGCCATCGCACGCGAGAAATACACGTCGGTGCAGTAACCGGAGGTTTTCTCGAAGCGACGGTTGTGCAGCAGGACGGGGTCCTGATACGCGTTGCCCGACACGTCTCCGCAACTTCCCGGATAGGTCTGGCCAATGCCCCCGCCTCCGTGGATGAGAATCTCCTCAAACCCACGACGATCGGGCCGGTGCCGCTTCTCGTCGCCCAGGTGCCACTTCCCGAAAATGCCCGTGGCATACCCGGCACGGCGCAAGACGTCCGCCAGGGTCACCGCCTCCAAGGCCAGCCGTTCGCGCTCGAGAATGGTATGACTGACCCCGCTGCGGAACTCGTGGCGGCCCGTCCACAGCGCCGCACGAGTGGGAGCGCAGGTCGGGCTTACGTGGAAATCGGTGAATCGCGCGCCCTCCCGATGCAGACGATCGAGATAAGGTGTCTGGAGCACCGGATTTCCGTGCGCTGACAAGTCGCCGTACCCCTGGTCGTCGGTGAGGATGACGATGAGGTTCGGACGACGGCCTGCGAGTTGGGCCGGGGAAGCCACGGTGGACACCCACGCGAGCAGCACGGCCAGAAGGCACCGGAGCATGCCGCAGCGTGACAGCACGAGCCGGAAGGGGAAAGCCGCCATCCAGGTTGCGGCGGGATCGGGAAGCGCCGAATAACCGTCGCGGTGCCGCCTCAAATGCGACGAGGCAGGCTCCCTCTCCCTGTGGAGAGGGTTGCTAAGGCCGAGCTGACCCCGCCGGCGGCGCGTTGGTTTCGGCAGGCGCCGGACGCGGCGTCACCGCGGGAACGGTGTTGGTCGGGGCGGCGGCACGCGGGGGAGGCGGCGGGAGATTCAATGCGGTGCGCAATTGCGCGGCCAGCGTCTCGTCCAGGAACCCCTTGCTGGGGTCGAGCATCGTGTCCAGGACCCGCCGCCGCATCTCCGGCATCGGATCCAAATCCACGCGATCGACCCGGACCTTCTCGTTGCCGCGCATGGTCCGAAACTCGGTCTGCTTCATGTAGGAGTCGTAGATCTTCTGCGCCAGTCGCCCGTACCCCTCCGACTGCCCATCCTCGCCGATGGCGGCGTAGAAGAACGAGCGCTGCAACAAGCCCTCGACCATCAGCGTGGTCTTGTTCCGTGACGTTTCGCCCGCGTACTCGGTGACGCGGCGCATGGCGTACTCATCCAGACTCATCTCCTGCGGCACGGCGTTGGTGTAGGTCACCTTGAGCTTGGCAAACCAGCGTTCGGCGTCGGTGATGCGGTTGTGCGTGTACAACGCCCAGGAGACCTCGCGCAGGAAGTTCTTATGTCCGTTGCGGATGTTTTCCCGCATCTCGGGATCGTCACGGATCATCTCCTCGTAGGCCTTGTCCGCCCGCTCGGCGATCTCGACGCGCGGGCCGATTTCAAACCGTTTCATGTCCCCTTCGCCGCCGCCCACGGAGATCAGCCGGCCGCGAATGGTGGCCAGGTGCAGCGACTGGTAAATCGGACGGCGGAGCTGGATGAGCTGCTCCTTGGTCTTGGCATTCTCCAGTCCAAGCATGGCCCAGTAGATGGCGTGGGTCTCCGGCAGCCGCCATTCCAGCGGACCGTACTTCTCGTCGACCTTCCGCATGAACTCGGGGTCCATCTTGTAGACTTGGCGCAGCACCCGGGCGCGCTCGCGCATCTCCTCGTTCGGCGGGTTCTTGAGTCCTTCCCAATCCGGGGTCTTGTCGCCCAGCAGGTAGGACATCTCGAAGGCCCACTGCCGCTTGTAAATCCAGTGCGCGTCATCGAGATCGCCGCCGAGCTTGTGCTGAAAGTGCCAGGACAGTTCGCGGTAGATGAGGGGATCGTGCGGGTTGTAGCGAAGGCCTTCGTCCCGCAGGAGTTCGATGCCCCGCCGCACCCAGGGCCAGCGCGCCGGCAGATCAGGCACCTGCACCGACACATTGTAGGACATGTTCCACGCCAGGTGCACCCAGACCTGCGCGATGTTGGGCTGCAGCTTCGAAATCCAGTCGGCGAGCTGCACCATCTCGAAGTACTTGCCGTCCTGCTGCAGCTCGTCCATGCGGATCCACAGCGCATTGGCGATGAGTCCGCGGAAGCCCCCTAACGCCACGGTGGTGAACGCCAGCACGGGGGGGGCATTGTCCAGAGGCGCCGTCCGCGTCAGCCCGAGTCGCTCGCGATCGGCGTTCAACGCACGCTGGGAGAAGGAGGCTCCCAGCAGTCCCAGGACCACCAGCGCAACCAGGATCCATTTGAGGAGACGATCGTGCATGGGGTCAGTGGTTGGACTGCGCCGTGGCCAGTTCACGCCGCGTGAACGCCGTGATCCCCACCACGGCGAACAGGCCTCCGATCACGACGATGACCAGCAAGAAAGCCCGCCCGAGATCGAACCAGGTGATGCTGCGCCCCGTGCTCACCGAGCTGATGGGGGAGAACTGTTGCACGACGTTGACCGTCGACAGGGCCAACTCGAAAACCGGCACCATCACCGCATCC
>JADLFD010000362.1 GCA_020845805.1 Verrucomicrobiales bacterium
GCTCTGTGTTCCTCTGCGTGATCTGTGGACCACCCCGTGGCCCCGACTGTCATCACGCGACGGCCGAGCCTACGGCCTCGGTTCGTCCGTCGTCTCCGTGGGGCCGGCTCCGCCGCGAGGCTTGCTGTCCCCTTCCACCTCCGTGTCGCGACGCTCTGTGGCCTCGTCCGCCTCCGGGTGTCCTTCCCCCTCCACGTCTTCTTCCCCCGCGTCTGCGTCTGCGTCTGCGTCTGCGGCAATGCCGGCACCCACGCGCGTTGCGGGGAGGTCGGCGGGCCCGATCAAGACGGTGAACTCGCCTTTCCACGTCTTCCCCACGGACGCCGCCTGCAAGGCGGCCGGAGTGCCGCGTCGAAACTCCTCGAAACGCTTGGTCAATTCGCGGGCCAAGACGACTTCGCGTGCGGGCATGACCTCCACCAATTCGCCCAGCAGCCGCTCGATGCGGTACGGGCTCTCATACAGGACCAGCGTGCCAGGCACGTCCCGCAGACGCTCGAGCTCGCGGCGGCGTTGTCCGGATTTATGCGGCAGGAAGCCGGCGAAATGGAACTCGTCGGTCGGCAACCCGCTCGCCGCCAGCGCCGCCACGAAGGCGCAGGGCCCGGGCACGCTTTCCACCGCGTGCCCCGCTTCCAGCGCGGCACGGGCCACGCGCTGCCCGGGATCGCTGATACCAGGAGTTCCGGCGTCCGTGACCAACGCCACCCTTTCCCCGGAGGCCAAGCGCTGCAGGATCTCGCTGGAACGCCGGGCTTCATTGAAGCGGAAGTAGCTGAGCAACGGCTTCTGGATGCCGTAGTGATGCAGCAACTGGGCGGTGTGCCGCGTGTCCTCGGCGGCGATCACATCGCATTCGCGCAGCGTGCGCAGCGCGCGCAGGGTGATGTCCTCGAGGTTCCCGATGGGCGTGGCCACGAGATAGAGCGTCCCCGCTTCCAGAGGCGGGAGCGGTTTTCCTGGGGACGTGAGGGCGGTGGCATCCATGGCCGGGTCAGCTGCGAGTCACCTGCAAGCCGGTGCGCGACACGGCGTATTGCACGAAGCGCGCCCGCGGATTGGGCGGGCGCTCGGTGAGCCGACGTCGGATGCGCGCGGCCGCGTCGTCGTCGCGCGCGAACATGAGGAGGTAACCGCCCCCGCCGGCGCCAGGCAGCGTGGCCGCCAGGAGATCGGGCGCCACGGCCTCGAGGATGGCGGCCACCGCGGGCGGGTTGGTGCCGGCATCGAGTTGCTGTTTCAGACGCCAGGTGTTGCGGATGGCGGCGCCGAGCCCGAGGTAATCGCAACGCTCCAAGGCCAGCGCCGTGGAATGCGCGCCCGCCCCGATCTCGTGCAGGGTGGCCAGGTGCGTCGGTGAATTCAGGAAGATGCCACGCACGATCTCGGCCAGGATGCTCTTCGCGAGTCGTGTCATGCCGGTGTAGTAGAGGAGGATCCGGCGGTTGGCATGCTCGGCGCCCACCAGGCTGTCCGGCAGCCACCGCACGCGCGGGACCTGATTCAGACCGGGGGTGGTTTCGATGAGCTTGAGCCCGCCAAACAAACCGCCCGCCTGATCCTGCCAACCGCCGCCGGTCCCGATCATCTGTTCCAACGCGAGGGTGCGCGCGAACAGGGTGGCCTGGTCCCAGCCGAGGCCGCAAACCTCGCCCAAGGCGGCGAGCACGGTGGCGGCAAGGATGCTGCTGGTGCCGAGTCCGGAGCCCTTGGGCACGGCGGAAAGCAGCGAGAGTTCGATGCCGGCTCCGAACTCGGCGAGCTGTTCCTGCAGCGTGGCCGCACCGCCGGTGGCATGGAACCGCGGCAGGAAGCCCGCGAGCGCGCACGCCGCCTTGGCCAGCGCGAACGCCCGGTCCGGGGTGGCAAAGGTGTCGAGCTCGGCATAAGTACGGATGGTTTCCTCGCAGCCAAGATCAATGGAGCGCAGGACGATGCGCGGCTCGGGGGACAGGCGTGCGAACACCTGCATGGGCGGCTGTCCGTTGAGATCGACCCCGACGTTCACCACCTGGCCGCCATGCTCGAGGCAGTAGGGGGGCGTGTCCGTCCAGCCGCCCGCGAGATCGAACCGCACCGGACTTCGCGACCACACGATCTGGTCCTCCACGACACTGGCGCGCGGGCGGGCCAGCGCCAAATGCGCGCTCCCCACGATGACGTCGCGCAGGATGGCGAAGGCACGTGCTTCTTCCCGTTCCCAATCCGTCCCCCCGCGATGCCGCACCACGGCGGCGCGGAACATGGCCTCATGCACCCGGTTCAGGACGTCGCCCGACACCTCCTCGGCCGGGAGTTCCAGGGGGAGCCGCGCAAAGCCGCGCGCGGTGCGATCGAGATCCAGTCGGTGGAACACGGACCATTTCCGATGTTCGATCAGGAGCGGGAGCGACTGATCGCGGAGCTGCGCGCGCTGGCCGTAGAACCGGTCGAGCCGGATCTCGCTCTGCAAGCGGCGCGCGGACAGGCGTGTCGCGGACAGCCAGCGTTGCGACCATTCAGGATTCGTCTCGGGTGCGGCTGCCCCCAGCCAGGTAAGAAAGGCGCCGTCGATCTCCGCCTCGCGCAGCACGGCAAACAGCGGTGCCTGCTGGATGTCGAGCCCCGGCGCGCACCCGGCCGCGGCCGGGTCCAGACCCCGCGCCCGAAACCAGTCGCTCACCGGCCGGCCGAGCCAACGCGTGGTGGCCTCCCCCATGGGCCCCGCAAACAGATCGTCGATGCCATAGCACCGGATCGCCAGGCGATCGTCCTCGACGGGTACGAAGTCCAGGCACACCCCCGCCTCGAGCGACACCGCCCAGCGATTGGCCGGGACGCCCGTCAGGACGTGTTCGCGCGCCAGTTTCCACGCCGCGCCGATGTGGCTGTTCTCGATCCAGAGCGTGCGATTGGCCTCGCGATCGAGGGTGACCTCGATGCGCGCGTTCTGGACGTGCTGGTCCGGGTGCGCCGTCACGCCCACGGTGCCCAACCGGCGCTGGTCGAGCTCGCGGTTCTGAAGGCGCGAGAGCGATTCGATCATCTGCCGGCTGGTGCCGAAGTGATGAAACTCCGCGCTGGAGAGCGGGACCACAGCGCTGGTGAGGGATTCGAACTCGGGCTGCGACTGCGTGGGCTGATCGCCCAATCCGAGACCGAGTTCCGCGTACATCTCAAACGGTTGTGCGGAACCACCCTCGAACGCCTGGCGTTCGACGTTCCATCCGCAACGCCTCAGCAACGCCTGGACTGCACGGTGGCTCAACAGCCACATGCCGGTGTCCACCAGGAACAGATGCTCCGCCGCCAGGGCACGAATGCGATCGGGAGCGGGTTTCTGCAGGAAGAACGCGAGCTGATCGGGATCACGCCGGCGCACGAAGAAAACGCCGAAGTCCTGCGCGATCTCGGGGGTGGTCCACATCCCCAGTCCCAACACATCGACCCCGGGGAAAGCGGGCAGTTCGGATTCGAAGCGCAGCAGGACGTCCCCGCTGGCGATCATGACGGGGTACCCCTCGGGAGCGTGACGCAGGACGCGCGCATAGTCGGGCAACTGCACATCGAGCAGGGTCTGATCGAGGCGCTGACCCCGGGCCCACCGGAACACCGGGATGGGCATGAGGATCTTCCCGGTGGCGGCGTAGGCGGGGAGGCGTCGGCTCTGTCCGCCGGCGTGCAGGATCAGCTTGCGCGATCCCGCGAGCCACTGCTCGAACGTCGCCCCTTCCCCCGTGGCCCGCCACGCCTCGACCAACAAATGCGCGGTGCCGCCGCCGGAGCCGAGCGGTCGGTCCACTGGGTCGTGACCTGCGAACCAGGCCGGCGCCGGGCGGCCTTCCAGGTTCGCGAAGTCACGCACCATGCGCGGCGGCAACGAGATCAGACACTGAATGGAACGGTCGGCCTCCTGCATGGCGCGCACAGGTTGGTGTGCCGGCCGACCCGGATGCAAATCGCAAGAAGGCGCGGGAGACGAATCGGGTGCCGGCCAGTCTTGTCGCAGGAGGCAGGAACAACACGTCCTCCCGCCTCAACCGAACCGGGGTGCAACACTCAGCAGGACGAGATCTGCACTCCAACTCTCCGGCCCAATTTCCCAGACCATCCTGTTCATCCTGTAAATCCTGTCATCAGGTCATTTCCTGACCTGTCCCAGCAGCCTTTTACCGTCGTCGGTGGGAGATGAGGACAGGATGCACAGGATTGACAGGATAACGGGCCCTCTCGGGCTCAACCGAACCGGGGTGCTGCGCTCAGCGGGACAAGACCTGCACTCCAACTCTCCGGCCCAAATTCCCAGACCATCCTGTTCATCCTGTAAATCCTGTCATCAGGTCTTTTCCTGACCTGTCCCAGCAGCCTCTACCGTCGTGGATGGAAAACGACGACAGGATGCACAGGATTGACAGGATAACAGGCCCTCTCGGGCGCAACCGAACCGGGGTGCTGCACTCAGCAGGATAAGATCTGCACTCCAACTCTCCGGCCCCGGTCGCAGGCCGGCCACTCGATCAGTCAGCGCAACTCGGCGCGTACGCGTACCACGCGGCTTCCCAGGTCGGGGGACGTCGCGCGCCATTCGCCCACGCCGGGTTCCGGGTAGGTGAGGTTCCCGGAGAGCGGCATCCAGGCGACCAGGTCTTCGGCGCCCTCCAAGGTGTAAGTGCGCCCCGCGGCCACCGCAAAGCGGATCACCAGGCGTCCCTCCAGATCGCGCGCCACGCTGAGAATGCGCAGCACACTCTGCGGCCCCTTGGGATCGGTGCCCGCCAGCCATTCCGCGCGATTCGCGGCGCCGTCCAGGTCGGGATCCCCGTCGACCACTGGCTCCAGGTTGCCGAACCAGAACCGTTCCCAGTCGTCCGGGAGTCCGTCGGCGTCGGTGTCCTCAGGTCCCACCAAGGTCCCGGAGAGTTCGAGCCGCGGCGCGGTGTAGAGCAGGTTCTCCTTGGTCGCCCACCACGGGTAGGCGCCCCCGCCACCGGCCCCGACGCCGCCGGGCGTGCTTTGGCCCGCAGGCGAGAGTGAACTCACCACGAAGCGCAGGCGGCCCGTGTGCAGCGCGTCCTGCAGGTAGCCGCGCACGCGCGGATCGCTGAGGTCCAACTCGAAGCGAAATGAAGCGCCGTCCGGCACTTCGCCCCCGGGCTCCACCTGCGAGGTGGTCCCGATGGCCCATGGACGCACCTCGAACGGTTCGGCAGTCCAGTTGGTGTTGAACTGCCCGACGTGATTCGCGATGTCGATCAACGTGCCGTTCGTGTCATGCACCGCGGCGAAGACATTGCGGGTCGCGATGGAGACGTTGCCGCTCGCGATGGGACCCAGCGGACCGAACGCGGAATCCTCCCGAAACGAAGCGGCGTCGAACCCCCCGCGATACGCTGCGCCAAACAGCTCGACCGGCCGGCCGGGATCCGAGTCCGGTACGGACTGCGCGAGGTTGGTTACGTAGGTGAAATAGGCGTCGTGCGTAGGATCGTAGACGAAGGCCCGCGTGGGTGGGATGGGCGCCACCGACGTGATCGTCACCGCCACACTGCGCAACAGGTAGCTGGCGGGCCCAGCGTTGGTGGCGACATCGGGAGCGGTGTCCCAGCCGAGCAGGAACTGCGCGTCGCGCGTGTCAAACCGGGGATCGAACGAGCCGTAGGTGGGGGCCACCACCCGGACGCCGGGTTGGAAGTTGAACGGATAGACCCACCGATCCAGCGTGGGCCGCTCGAAGTTCAGCGAAAACTCGCCCGCGCCCGCCGGACACCCCAGCGCCGCCGCGGCGAGCAGTACCCCGAGCAGGCGGTTCAGGAGGGGAACAGGGAAAGACATGGCCGGTCTCCGGAACCGACGCGGTCCCCGCCTGCATGAGCGAGGACGGGAACCGCGTCGCGAAACGGGAAGCCTCAGGCGCGGGAGCCGGCGCGAGCCCGACGCGAGACGAACACGACCAGGGCGCCGAGCGCCAGGAGCGCACCGGCCCCGGGTTCGGGCACCAACTGCACGTCCAGTGTCGCGGAATCGAGGCTGAGGTTGATATCCGCCGCACCGAACTGGATCACGAAATACTCGGCACCCAGGCCGGAAAGGTCCCACTGCCAGAGACTGGAGACCCCCACGCCGCTGCCGGGGTTCGGCGGGGGCGGGCCAAAGGCCAGACGGTCGAGTTCGACCCGCGACGCGGTGAGCGTTTGCGCACCGGCATCGCCGGCTGCGATGAGCTTCACCGAGCTGTAGTCGAGTTCGGTACCCAGGGTACGCACCTGCAACGACACCTGGCCGACGGAATCCGAGGGCGCCGTATAACGCACGTCGAAGAGGCTCTTGCCTTCGCCGTTGTAGATATTGCCCGAGCCCAGCACCAGCGCCCCAGGGGCGGTCTGGAACAGGCGCGCCGAGGGATCGCTGCCGGCGAGGCTGCCGGCGTTGCCCGGCTCCCCAATACCCACGGTGAACGACTCCCAACCCGAGAAGGTGGTGGAGGGCAATCCGCGGATGGTGGGAACGACGAAGCCATTGGTGCCCGCCGAGGCCGCAAGGCCTCCACCGATCACAAGCGCGGCAACCAGGGTCTGAAGTCGGAGGATCTTCATGAGGGGATAGCTTGAACGACGAATCGAGGACGCGACAATGCTTTCTTTGACCCGCTCACAGCTGCTGGAGCGCGTCGTTGAGGATGTCGATGAGCGACTGGATGGTGGCGGGCGTCTCGTCACCCATGTTCGAGATGCGGAAGGTGGTGCCCTTGATCTTGCCGTAGCCGCCATCGATGAGGATGCCGCGATCCTTCACGAGCTTCTGGAACTTGGCCACGTCGATGGTGCGCCCGCCGGGCTTGGCCCCGTTGTTGACGCACACCAGCGTGCGCGATTCGTAGCCCGCCTCGGGGAACAGTGTGAACCCGTGTCCGGTGGCCCACTGCCGCAGCATGTCGTTGGGGGTCGCATGCCGGCGATAACGCGCCTCCAGGCCTTCGGCGAAGATCTCGTCCACCTTGGAAGCAAGCGCGTAGACGTGGCTCACGCTCGGCGTGCTCGGCGTCATGTGCTGCTCGGCGTTCTTCTGGAACTCGACGAAATCGAAGTAGTACCCGCGGTCGCGGACGGTGGCGGATCGCGCCAGCGCGGCGGGAGAGCAGGCGAACACGGACAGGCCGGGCGGCAGCGCGAATGCCTTCTGCACACCGGCGAGCAGCACGTCGACGCCGAGGGCGTCCATGGACATCGGCACCGCGCTGAGCGAGCTCACGGTATCGACGATGAAATGCACGTCGGGATACTTCGCCTTGAGGGCGGCGATCTCGGCCAGGGGATTCATCAGGCCGCAGCTCGTCTCGTTGTGGATGAGCGTCAGCGTGTCGAACCCGCCGGTGGCGAGTTTGCGATCCACCGCCTCGGCGAGGATGGGCGAGCCCCACGGCACCTGCAGCGCCTCGGCCGTCTTGCCACAGCGCTGGGCCACGTCCAGCCACTTGTCGGAGAACGCACCGCACATGCAGTTCAGCACCTTGCGCTGGGTGAGGTTGCGGATGGCCGCCTCCATGACGCCCCAGGCGGAGGACGTGCTCAGGTAGACCAACTGCTTGGTGCCCAGCAGGGTTTGCAGCTGCGGCTGCAGACGGGCGTAAAGATCTTTGAAGCCCTGACCGCGGTGGCCGATCATCGGACGGCAGAACGCCTCGAACGTCTTCGGACTGACCTCGATTGGCCCAGGAATATGCAGTTTGACGTGACCCATAGTCGAATCGCGGCGCGACTGTTGGGGAGGATGCCGCGGCCTGCAAGGCTATCCTCGGAGCCTATTCCAGGCGAAACGTGACACGCGCCTTCTCCAGCACCTCGGCCGGCGCGTTGGTGGAGGCCGGCAACAGGCGCTCGGCCGCCAACCCCCCGGCTCCCGTCAAATACGCCCTAACGACCTCCCCACGCGCCGCGGCCAGCGCGCGTAACTCCTCGGGCTTCACCGGGTTCAACCCGCTGAGCCGGAGTTCCAATTCGGCGTCCGACAACGCCAGCGCCGCCGCGGCCGCGGCATCGCCACGGTGGGGATCCGCCGACACTGCCTCCGCTACCGCTGCGGCAGGGGTCGTCGTTTCGGGATTCCCCACGGGTTGCCCCACCCCCGCCGGCGCGCCGAACTCGTGCACGTAGGCCAGGCGCAGAAGCTGGCTGCGTTCCGCCGGGCTCAGACTCGCGTCGGGAGATGCCGCCGTCGGCACCACCACCAGAGGCAGCGTATTCGTCAACTGCGCCATCGCGCGCTTCCGCAGTTCGAGCAGCCGCGCGTCCAACCGCGCCATGGCCAGCGCGTGCGCATCCTGCTTGGGATCGAATCCCGGCAGCAACTCGAGCTCCAACGCCGGCCGTTCGTGCAGCCCTTTCGCCAGCGCATGCAATCGCCGTTCGTGCTTCTCCAGCAGATGGGTCGTCCCCGGCGTGAACTCCACGA
>JADLFD010000363.1 GCA_020845805.1 Verrucomicrobiales bacterium
GAAAAGGCGCATCACTACCTCTGGCGTTTCTGGATGGAGATGCCCAAGGCCGGGCACGTCACCATCTTCGATCGCTCCTGGTACGGACGCGTGCTCGTCGAACGCGTGGAGGGTTTCTGCTCGGAGGGCGAATGGCGCCGCGCCTACCGCGAGATCAACGAAATGGAACAGCACCTCGCCCACTCCGGAGCCGTGGTGCTCAAGTTCTGGCTCCACATCGATCAGGACGAACAACTGCGCCGCTTCAAGGAGCGCGAGAAGATCCCCTACAAGCAGTGGAAGATCACCGCGGAGGACTGGCGCAACCGTGAGAAGTGGGAGCCGTACAAGGCCGCCGTCGATGAGATGCTCTTCCGCACCAGCACGCCCGATGCGAAATGGGTGGTCGTCGAATCCAACTGCAAACGTCACGCCCGCGTGAAGGTCCTCGAAACCGTCATCCAGGCCCTCGAACGACGACTCCGCGCCAAGACCTGATCCGCGAACTCCACCGCGCACCCCCCTCCCCCCATGCGGAAGCCGGGGCTCGCCCCTGGCCACGCCCCGGGTCCGGCGACAAATCCGTGGACTTTCCCCGGCCGGAGGAGGAGTACTGGAGCCATCGCCGCAGCATTCCGCGCGGCTCCCTGACCATGAAACGCCGGCAATTCCTGGCGACCACCGCCGCCACCGGGGCGGGTTGCCTCTTCCTTCCCACCCTTCGTCTGTTCGGTGCCGAGGCCCCGAGCAACAAACTGAACATCGCGCTGATCGGCGTCTGGGGCCGCGCCCACGCCCACTTCAAGGCCATCGAGAAGGAAAACGTCGTGGCCCTCTGCGACGTGAACGAGAAGCACCTCGATGAAGCGGCCGTGAAATTCCCCGGCGCCAAGAAGTACGTGGATTGGAGAAAGTGCCTCGAACAAAAAGACATCGACGCCGTGATGGTGTGCACGGCCGACCATCTCCACGCCTTCGTCGCCAACTGGGCCATGAACCGCGGACAGCACGTCTATTGCGAAAAGCCCCTTGCCAATAGCGTCGAGGAAGCCCGCGTCGTGCGCGCCAAGTACCTCAAGAACAAATCCAAGCTGGCCACCCAGGTCGGCACCCAGCGCCACGCCTACGACAACTTCAACCGCGTGCAGGAACTCGTGCGCGATGGAGCGATCGGGGAACTCCAGCAGGTCAGCGCCTGGGGCAATCGCCAGCTGCGCCGCGCCGGATACCTGCCCCCCGGCGGCGAGCCGCCGCCCTACTTCCACTGGGACCTCTGGCTCGGCCCCTCCAAACTGCATCCCTATAACGCCGATTACTTCTCCGGCGGCGCCGGGATGAATTGCCTCCAGTGGAACATGTACTGGGACTTCGGCACCGGGCAGGTCGGCGACATGGGCAGTCACACCATGGACCTCGCCTGGAATGCCATCGAGGCCGGGCTCCCCCTCACCGCGGAAGGACGCGGTGAACCGTTCAACCCCGAAGTCAGCCCCGTGGCGCTCGAAATGCACTTCGACCACCCGGCCAACTCCTGGCGCCCGCCCATCAAGGTCTCCTGGTACCAGGGCGGCGTCATGCCCGCCTCCCCCGCCCCCTGGGTCGACCTCAACAAGATCGGCCATGGCGCACTCTTCGAAGGCAGCCGCGGCGCCCTGGTCGCGGAATTCAATGCACGCCTGCTCATCCCCTTCGGCGATGCGTCGGATCTGACCTATTACAAGCCGCGCCGGAAGGAAGACCTGCTGCCGCCCGTGGGCGACTTCCAGCAGGAATGGATCAAGGCCTGCAAAGGCAACCTCAAGACTTCCTGCGACTTCGATTACGGCGGCACCATGATCGAACAGATGATGCTCGGCCTGGTCGCCTACCGGGTGGGGAAGAAAATCTCCTACGACGGCGCCACGGGACAGGTGACCGATTGCCCCGAAGCCAATGAGTTCCTGAAGCGCCGGTACCGCGACGGCTGGACGCTGGAAGGATAACCCCCGGACTTCGCCAACGGCCGCGCGGCGGGAGGAGGTCGGCGCCTTCGCCACTCGCGTCCCCCGCCCGCGTAGCGCAAGGTGGCGCCGCTATGGACGCCACCCCCGAGGAACGCCTGACCCGGATCGAGGCGCACCTGGCCCATTTGGAACGCCAGAACGAGGCCCTCAATGAGGTGGTCATCGAGCAATCCCGCACCCTCACGCGCCTGACCGCGCAGTTGCGGCGCATCACGGAATCGGTGGAGAACGCCGAACGCGAACGAATCGCGGCCACCAACCCGAAGCCTCCCCACTACCAGTGACCGCTCCCTCCGCCAGCCGATGCCGGATCCGCACCTGGATCAGCAGCCCGGCGCAGGCGACCGCACCCAGGAGATGCTTCAGCGAGTGACCACTGAAGCGCCCGCCCGTCCAGTCGAACAGCCGGACATCCCCCAGCTCCGCGACTTTCGCCACCGCGTAGATCCCCAACACCGCCACCGTGATCCAGGAATGCGTGAATCGCGGCCGGTACAACGCCAGCACCACGGGAATCAACAGCATCGGGGTGAACTGGACCCACAGGTACGGACGCAGGTCGTTCACCTCGCGCCAATAGGCCACGCTGCCGATCGCCAGGACCAACCCCGGCCCCAGCAGCCAGCGCCCCAATCTCGGACTGACATACTCACTCAGGATCGCCACGAAGAACCCCATGAACCCCACCGCCAACGAGGCGCGGTCCCAGAAAATGGTCCCGTCCTGCGGGTTCCAATGGAAATACGCCGAGCCCAGGCCGATCGACGCCACCCCGGCGAACATGGCGATCCAGCAGGAGCGCGACTCCAAATCCCGGCTGCGCGCGCTCCATCCCCACCCCAGTCCGGCCAGCCCGATGAACAGGAACGGGAGATTGGTGGTCACGTCGCAGAAGTTGGGGATGCCGAGCATCGCCCGCTGGTCCGCAAATCGATAGTACGCCTGAGGCTGGCGTATGGGTCCGACCAGAAACAGCGCGACCCAGGACACGGCCACCAGGGCGAGCAGGACCAGGTGGCGCACGGGATATCCCCCGCGACCAGGGGCAGGCGGACTGACTTGAGTCGCGTCAGACGTGGTTTTCATAACTGAAGCCACGCTATCCACGGAGTCGGCACAGGTGTTCATCGAAAAACCTGAACCCGCCATCGTCGCCCCGCCCCCATGCCTCCGGCTTCCCCGCCGCTACTGGATCGGCGCCGTGAGCCGCGCCGCACGCACGGCGAATCGGAACCAAAACCCGCGCGACTGGAGCTCATGCGCGTCCACCGCGCGCGCCTGCGCGAAATCGTCTTCCAGCATGCGGATCACCCGCCCCGTGAACTCACGATCGGCCACCGCCATGGTGATCTCGAAGTTCAGTCGGAAAGAACGATTGTCGAAATTGGCCGTGCCGATCGTGGAGTAGTCATCGTCGATCACCACCACCTTCTGATGCATGAACCCCTTCGTGTACCGGAAGGTCCGCACGCCGGTCTTCTCCAGTTCCTCGAGATAGGACCAACCCGAGTACTGCACGAGCGGATTGTCAGCTTGCTCGGGAATCAGGATGCGCACGTCCACACCACGCAACGCCGCCAACTGCAGTGCCGTGATGAACTGCTCGTCCGGCACAAAGTACGGACTCGCGATCCAGAGCCGCTTCTTCGCGAGGTGGATGGCACGGATGAAGAACAGCGTGCATGACTCGAGGGTGTCGGCCGGTCCCGTGGGCAGGCAGAGCACGGAGCGCGAAGCGCCCCCGGGTGCGGGTTGCGGCGTCCACTCCAGATCCGTGAGAGACTCGCGCGCGGCCCAGTTCCAATCCTCGTAGAAGGCCACCTGCACGCACTGGACGACCGGCCCGGCAAAGCGCGCATGCGTGTCACGCCAGTAGCCGACCTTGGGGTCCAGGCTCTGGTACTCGTCCCCCACGTTGAGTCCCCCCACCCAGGCCTCGCGTCCATCCACGATCACGATCTTGCGATGGTTCCGGAAGTTGAGCTGCAGCCGGTTCGCCGGCCCCTGCGTTGTGTTGAACGGCAGGATGCGCACCCCGGCGGCGCGCAATTCCTCCAGGTAGCGTCGCGGCAGGCCGCCGCTGCCCACCTCGTCGTACAAGACATAAACCCGCAGGCCGTCGCGGGCGCGGGCGATCAAGGCGGACTTGAGCCCACGCCCCACGCCGTCGTCGCGCAGGATGTAGAACTCGACCAGCACGTACTTCTGCGCGCGACCAATGCCGTCGAGGATGGAGCGAAACGTGGCCTCGCCGTCGATGAGGAGTTCGGCGTCGTTGCCGACCGTGGCGGGAAGCTTGGCCAGGCGTTCCACCCACAACGCCTCCTTCTCCTCCCGCGGCACGAGAAGTCCGCGCTGCCGCAGGTCGTCCACCGTCTCGCGCGCGAGCTTGCGCGCCGGTTGATCCGCCAGCCGGCGCGCCACCTGGTAACCCTCGAACCGGCTGCGGCCGAACACCCAGTACGCCGGCACGGCCAGGTACGGAAAGGTATTCAGCGAAATCGCCCAGGCGATCGCCCCCTGCGCGGTGCGCACTTCCATGACCGCGCGCACGGAGGTCAGCGCCCCCGCGAGATGCGCCACCGCCATGAACGCTACCACCCAGCCACGCCGGCGCCGCGGCCAGGGCCAGGGCCAGAACCGAAACCGACCCCCCTTCCGGGAGGGCGCCGGGGTTGGCGCGGGACCCGCTGCGGTGGAATCGGGGGTCGACATGGCGGCTCTCGGAGGATTAGGCGGCGCACGGAGCATTGGGACGCGGCCCTGAAAGGCAATCCCGTTCCGGGACCCGCCCTCCCGACCGACCCCGCATCACCCTTGCGCCCACCGACTCCCCAACCCTAGCGTGCGCCGCAGTGCCGACGTGGAAAGAAAAGCTCACTGAAAGTGCCGCCACCCGACTGAAGCTTACGCCGGGACAGCTCCCCTGTGAGGAGCCCGACAAGTTCCGTCGATTCCTCAAAGTCGAGACCCAGCGGCTTCGCATCATGCACCGCGGCGGCACCGGGGGGAATGAACTGTGCCGCGCACGCGCCGAGATGATGGACCTGCTCCTGCAGCACGTCTTCGACGCCTATGTGGCCGCGCTCGGCCCGAAACATCCCGCCGAACCCATCGCCCTGGTCGCCGTGGGAGGCTACGGCCGCGCCGAACTGAACCCGCTCAGCGACGTCGACATCATGGTCCTCCACGACCGGCGGTCCGGGGATCCCGGCACCCTGCTGCGCGCGATCATGGAACGGTTCGTGCCGTTCTCGTGGACCATCGGCCTCGAATGCCACCCGGTGGTCCGTAACCTCGACGACTGCGTCCGCGAGGCCAAAGGCAAGATGGAATCCAAGACCGCGATGCTCGAGTCGCGCCGGATCTGGGGCGACAAACGCCTCGCCGCGCAGCTCAAGGTCATGATCGAGGACCGCTGCATCCGCGGACACGAGGACGCCTACATCGCCGACCGCCTCAAGGACCAGGAACAGCGACGCGCCAAGTGGGGCCACAGCTATTGCCTGCTCGAGCCCAACATCAAAAGCGGGTGCGGCGGCCTTCGCGACTACCAGAACCTGCGCTGGATGGCCGCGGTCAAATATCGCGTCCACGAGATCAGCGACCTCGTCGAACGCGGCGTCCTCACCGCCGCCGGCCGGCGGCAGCTGGAGCAGGCCTACGATTTCCTCCTGCGCGTGCGCAATGAGATGCACTACCAGCAGGAGCGGAAATCGGACGTCCTCACCCGCGCCATGCAGCCCTCCATCGCGTATCAATTGGGATACGTCGACCGCTCGCTGGCCCGGCGGGTGGAGCGGTTCATGGGGGATTACTTCCGGCATGTGCGCTGCCTGCACCTCATGACGCGCAACATCGAGCGCCGGCTCGCCCTGCGTCCCCCCGGCCGCCTCGAGCGCCTGGGACGCTTCATCCAGCGCGCCACCCCCTTCCGCGAAACCATCATCGACGGCTTCCGCGTCAAGGGCGACGAACTGATGCCCACGTCGTCGCGCATCTTTCGCGACCAGCCGCGCCGCCTGGTGCGCGCCTTCCTCATCGCCCAGCAACGCGGCCTCCAACTGCACCCCGACCTCGAGGACCTGGTGCGCCAGAATCTGCCGCTCATGAACCGCGAGTACCTCGAGGACAGCCACGTCCATGAGACGTTCCTCGAGATCCTCGACCAGCGCGGCAACGTCGCGCGCATCCTGCGCGCCATGCACGAAACCGGGTTTCTCGGGAAATACATCCCCGCGTTCCACGAACTCACCTGCCGGGTGCAGCACGAGTTCTATCACCTCTACGCCGCCGACGAACACACCCTCGTCTGCCTCGAGATGCTCGACCGGATCTGGGACTCCCAGAAGGATCCGTTCTCCCACTACCACGAGATCTTCCGCGGCCTCGACCGCGCCTACGTCCTCCATCTCGCCCTGCTCCTGCACGATGTCGGCAAGGCCGCCGACACCCGCGATCACTCGGTCGACAGCGCCAAGAAGGCCCTCTCCCAAACCCGGCGCCTCTGCGTCCCCGGACCCGCCGCCGCCACCATCAGCTTCCTCGTGCGCCATCACCTGCTCATGGCTCGCCTGTCCCAGAAGCTCGACCTCGACGATCCCGAGGTCATCCGCGACTTCGCCAAAAAGGTGCAAACCCAGGAGCAACTCAACCTGCTCATGCTCCACACCTTCGCGGATTCCATGGGAACCAGCGAGACGCTGTGGACCGATTTCAAGGAGTCCCTCCTCTGGACCCTCTACCGGCGCACGCAGGAAACCCTCGCAGGCGAAGGCGAGTTCCGCACCGCCGCCGAGGAACGCCTGCGCCGCTTCAAAACCGAGGTCCGACGCCTCGTGCCCCGCACCTTCCACGCCGAGGAAATCGACGCGCACTTTGCCAATCTGCCCGAGCGCTACTTCGAAGGTCACACCCCCCGCGAAATCGCCGCCGACCTCTCCCTCGCCCACCGTTTCATGTGGCGCCAGATCGAGGAGGATGACCACGCCCTCGAACCCGTCATCTCCTGGCACTCCGAACCCGACCGCGGGTACTCCGCGGTCAAGGTCTGCACCTGGGATCGCCCCCGCCTTTTCAGCCGGATCGCCGGAGCCCTGGCCGCTTCCGGCCTGAACATTCTCGGCGCCCGCATCTTCACCCGCGTCGATGGTCCCGTCTTCGATACGCTGTTCGTCAACGACCCGGAAACCGGCAAACCCGCGACCCGCGAGGCACGCGAACGCTTCGAGGCCCTGCTCACCTCCTCCCTGCGCGGGGAAACCGTCGACTTCTCCGCCCTGATCGCCAAACGGCACCCCCCGAGCCCCCTCTACCGCCCCGCCCTCCCCGACGTCTTCAGCACGCGGGTCGCGTTCGACAACGACATCGCCCGCGGTCGCACGGTGATCGAGATCGAAGCCGTCGATCGCGTCGGCCTGCTCTTCGACCTCACCCGCTCCCTCGCCGATCTCGAACTCGACATCGTCTTCGCCCGGATCAGCACGGAACGCGGCGCCGCCGTCGATATCTTCTACGTGTCCGAAATGGACGGCAGCCAGGTCACCAGCAAGGAACGCCTCCGCTCGATCGAACAGCACCTCGCCAACATGATCCGCCGGAAAGCCGCTCGCTGAGCAGCCCCTCTCAACGAATCGTCCCGGCTCCCACCCGGGACCGGGACGATTACGATCGAGATTGAGATGGAGAACAGGCTCGCGGACGCACTCGCCACCGAGCGCGAAACGCCCCCTGGCCCACTTCACTTCGGCGCCAGCACCGAAATCAGTTCCACCTCGAACAGCAGGGTGGCGTTCGGACCGATATCCGACCCCGCGCCGCGTTCGCCGTAGGCGAGGTTGGAGGGAATCGTCACCTGCCACTTGTCCCCTTCCTTCATCAACTGCAGCACCTCGGTCCAGCCCGGGATCACCTGGTTCACCCCGAACTCGGCGGGCTCGTTCCGCTCCACCGAACTGTCAAACACGGTGCCGTCGATCAGCTTGCCCGTGTAGTGCACCTTCACCGTGTCGGTCGCCTTGGGCGTCTTGCCCGAACC
>JADLFD010000364.1 GCA_020845805.1 Verrucomicrobiales bacterium
CGCTCCACCACGCTGCGATCGTTGCGCACGGCATCGATGCGACGCCGGTACTCCGCCCCGCGCGCCACTTCGGCATCGCGTTCCTCGGTGAGCTCGAGCTGAACACGCTTGCGCACCGCCTTCTGCTGCAGCAGCGGAAGGCAGGTCATCACGCCGAGGAACAACACCACCACGGCGACCAAAAGGGCGAGCAGGCGCGGCATCGGCGGGATTATCTATACACCCGCTGCCAGGAAGCCAGCTTGCCTTGCGGGTCAAAGGTCAGGCGCAGGAACCGGTCCGGCGTGGGAGGATCCACCACCACGTAAGCGGGTCCCCCCCACCCGTACCTCGGCCGCGGCGACCACGCACTTCCGTAGGCGGTCGCGGTCTGCATCCCGCCGCGCGCCGTCATCCAATCGGCCACCGTCGAGCCGTCCGTCAGTTGAGCGGATTTGTCTGGCGGACCGTACTCGCGCACAGCGTCGTCATACGAGTACGTGCCCACCCGGGTGTTCCAGTCGATGCGGCTCGAAGCGCAACCGAGGACCACCCCGGCGAGAAGCCCGATCGCCCCGAAACGAAAAAGCCAAGGCAGCAAGCGCTTCATGGCCGCACCATGGCGGAAATGGCTCGCTCCCGCAATGGGGCCGAGCCAACTCCCAGGCCGCGAAAGGGCCGGACTACTTGCGCCGGTACACCGCGCTGAAACTCGACGAGCCGCCGGAGAAATCACCCGGGCGCGCACCGCCGTTCAGGCCGTAGGCGATCTTCAGGTTCTGGCCCTCGAACGCGAGAATGCCCTGGGACTGCCCGTTCGATTCACTCTCGATGATCAACTGCTTCGGAGTGGCGCCCTCAACCACTTTCAGCGTGCCGCGATCGGATCCATCCGCCCAGCGGACGTCATACTTGTTCCCCGAGATCTTCATCACGATCGACGAGGCGATGTCGGCGCCCAGCTCCTGGCCATCGTAAACGCCCTTGGCGCACACCCATTCCCCTTGCATCGAGGACAGCGTGTCCGCCGGGGCCGCGGCTGCCGTGGCGGCGCCGCCCGAGAGCGACTTCAGCCGCACGTTCTTGAACTGAACCGTCATCGGCGGGCCCACGTGGACCTGGAAGGCCAGCACTCCGGACTTCGCCGCGTGCGCGGCGTCATCGTCGATCACCTCGGAGGTGACGCGGCCGTTGATGATATGCGTCAGCCGATTGCCGCGGGCCAGCACGACGTAGTCATTCCAGTCCTCGGACTTGATGCCTGTCTGGATGTCCTCGGTCTTGCCCAAGGAGCCCACCACTTCCACCGCATGCTTGCCGCCCTCCGCCGCCACGATGCGGGTCAACTGCCCGCGCTGCGCCAGGATCCCGCGTCCACGCTCCTCATACAGAATGCCGGAGTAGGTCTTCCCCGCTTCAAAGTCCGCCTGATACCCACCCACGATCGGACCCTGCGCGCCCTGCTCCACCACTTTGCTGCGATACTGGATGCCGGAGTTTCCGTTCACGATGCGATAGCTGAGGCGCAGCTCGAAATCCTCCACCGTGCCGCCCTTCCAAACGAGAAAGGTGTTGTGCCCCAACTTGGTCTCGGCGGTGGTCTTCCCGGTGATGGTGCCGTCCTGGACGGACCAGATCCCGGCGTGCCCCTCCCAGCCATTCAAGGTGGTGCCGTCGAACAGGGACTGAAATCCAGGTTCGGCCGCCGAAAGGGAGAGGGTGGAGGTCAGGGCGGCGACGGCAACCGCGGCGGCCAGGGACTGGAATCGCGTACTCATGGGATGGGGGAGGGTCGGAAGACTCCCGCGCGGAAGCAAGTCCCGAGACCTCCCAAGACCATCCGGGAACCGCCCGCGGTGGTCCCCCACCCGAGTCAACGGGTCGGCAGACGCAGGATCCACAGGTCCGCGCGGGCACGCTCCTGTTCGACCGCCCCCAGTCGTGTGTAGAAACCCGGGTTGTCCGTGCCCAGGTATACCTCGCGTTCCCCGAGACGGTCCGCCTGCCGCAACAACTCCCGCACCAGGGCTGAACCCACTCCCTGGCGACGGAACGCCGGCCGCACGATCAACGCCGCCAGCCACGGCCGGAGGTGGGGGCGCGCCTCGTCGTCATTCTCAATGAGGTTCACCGTCCCCACCGGCTCGCCGTCGACCAGAGCCACCAGGCTCAGCGGGAGGCGATCTTCCCGATGCGCTTGAGCGAGGAGCCCTTCGAACAACGCTGGCGAATAGCCCGGCTTCTCGCGCCAGAATTCGTCGTAGATCCAGCCGGCGATCCGCGCACGATGCTGCGGATACCGGAACAGAGACTCGATCTCATGTTTCATACCGGACGCGGGTCAGGGCTCGCGCGGCGGCCCGACACGGTCTCCCAGTCCAGGCCGTAGCGCGCCAGATATTTCCCCAAGCGGTCGGCGTCGTTGGGGGTCCGCCTCCGCGCCCGCGACGCCCGGAAGAGCGCACGCCCCGCTTCTGAGAGCGAGCCGGAGGCCCGACAGACCCGCAACACGTGCTCCAATTGCACACGGTCGAAGGGATCCAACTCCCGGCGCTGGGCCGGGGTGAGGACCGAATCCGCGTCACCCTCAGGCACACCGTCGCCCCCGCGATGCCACAGCGCTCGCAGTCGGCGCTCCTCCTCCGCCACGCCCTCGCGCGTGATGCGGCCGCCCGGAGCCAGCGTGGCCAGGCGAATGAGGGAGGCATTCAAATCCCGGAAATTGGCCCGCCAGGTAGCCCCAGGGGACCGCGCAAACGCCAGATACGCCTCCCGCGCTTCGAGGCTCAGGGTCACGCGCGTCCCCTGCCGCGCAGCAAACTGGTCGAGCTCGTAGTCAAGGTTGGGCTCCAGATCCTCGAGCCGCTCCACGAGGGCCGGTAGACGGAAGGTCCAAAGATTGATCCGCGCCAGCAGATCCTCCCGGAATCGACCCGTGTCCACCGCGACCCCCAAATCGCGATTGGTGCCGCACAGGAGCAGGAAGTCGCTCGACACCTCGGCGTCGCCTCCGAACGGTACGAAGCGACGGTCTTCCAACGCCCGCAACAGCATCGCCTGCTCGTCGAGCCCCAGTTCCCCGATCTCATCCAGAAACAACACCCCGCCATCCGCCTGGCGCAAGAGCCCCGCCCGATCGCGGACCGCCCCGGTGAATGCACCCTTCACATGGCCGAACAGCGCGCTCATCGCCGCGTCCCCCCGGAGCGTCGCGCAGTTGACCGCCACGAACGGTCCACTGACCTGGTGCCGACCCCGCCGGAGTTCGTACACGCGCCGCGCCAGTTGCGACTTGCCCGATCCGGTCGGGCCCGTGAACAGGATCGGATCCCGCGAATGCAGCGCGACGTGTTCGATCTGCTCGATCAGCGTGTTGAACCCCGCGTTGCGCGTGGCAATGCCCGACTTGAGCAGCGCGCGCGCGTCCGTCGCCTCCTGGCGAAAGCGCGCCGCGATCCGATCGTACCGCGACAGGTCGAGATCGATGATCCGATACACCCCTTCCGGACCCCGCGCGCGCGGAGCCGCAGGCGACGTTTGCACCAGCCGCGCCGGGAAATGACGGGATTCGGTCAGGAGAAACAGGCAGATCTGCTGCACGTGCGTCCCGGTCGTGATGTGCACCAGGTAGTCCTCCTGCGACGGATCGAACGGATACGCCCCGGCCCACGCGTGCAGCGCCCCGAAGACTTCCTCGAAATCCCAGGGATCCTTAAGGTCCTGGGCATGCAATCGCACCTCGGTCTCGGGCGACACCCGGGCCAGGTCGGCGGCCACGCACCGCGCCAGATCCAGCACCTTCGGCGGATGCCACAGTTCGAAACGATGGATCAGCAGGTCCTCGTGCTGACCCAACGAAACCGTCGGCCGCCACTTGCTCCAGCGTTGCTGGTGGAACCCGGAATCCAGGACATTGCCCACCGTGCCGAACACCACCACGCGCCGGGGTCCACTCGCCGTCATGCGAGCATCCTCGCCATTGAGCGAGCCGGTGCAACCCCGGAATCCCGGTGGGGTCCGCTCCAGACCGTGTTCCGCCCCCTCCCGAGGCGGTGTCCGACGCGCCCCCTACTCATCCTCCCGCCCTGGCACGATCACTGCCTCAGAGAGCGTGCCCGACGTCACCCATGAACACCGAACCTTACCCCGCTCCGGTTCTTCCCCTCTCCGACCGCGACGCACTCGGGACACTGCTCCCGGTGGAACTGACCTGCGCCCTGCGCCAACTCGACCTCTCCAGCGGTCCCGAAGGCCTGTACGCCCTCGCGGAATCCCTGCGACGACCCGGCGAGCCCCGCAGTTTCGCGGCGGAGTGGACGCGCGCGCTCGAACCGGCCTTGCGGCGAAGGGGCTGCCAACCCTTGACCCCGAACCGGCGACGTTGTGAACAGGGCGAGTTCCAGTTCCTGCGCCAAGGTGAGGCGGGCCGCCTCGTGGTCCTCCGCGTCTCCAAAATCAAGGTGCGTCGCTATGGCAACGCGTACCGGGTCGATCCGCATCTCGACTTCGACGCGCGATGGCAGGCCTGCCGCCTGGGCGCGCACCTGAAGACCGCGGCGGATTGCCGGCGCGTGTTCCCGCATGCGTTCGTGCTCTTCCTGGGGTTCGCCGACGAGCGGCACCCGTTCCGTCGGGAGCTCGACGAACTCCAGGCCGCCACCTCCTTCGGAAGATGGTTTCTTCCGGCGCACGAAACCGTGTGGGATGACCCACATGGACGCGGCTTCCGCACCCTGGCGGCCTGTTGGCATCTCGGGGCCACGGAGGGCCAGCCATGATCACGCTGGATGGTTCCCACGGCGAAGGCGGAGGACAGATTCTCCGCTCATCCCTCGCTCTGTCCCTCGCCACCGGCACCCCGGTGACCCTGACCCACATCCGCGCGCGCCGACCTCGTCCCGGGTTGCAGCGCCAACACCTGACGGCAGTCCGTGCTGCGGCGCAGATCGGGAACGCGCAAATCCAGGGTGATCACTTGGGCTCCACCGACCTCGTGTTCGAGCCCGGGGTGGTCCGACCCGGAACCTACGAGATCCGGATCGGCTCCGCCGGCAGCACCTCGCTGGTGCTCCAAACACTCCTCCCGGTGCTGCTGCGGGCCGACGGTCCTTCCGACCTGATCCTGGAAGGCGGCACCCACAACCCCGGCGCCCCGCCCTTTCCGTTTCTCGAGGCGGCCTTCCTCCCTGCGCTACGGCTCATGGGCTACCGCGTGACCGCCCGTCTGGAACGTCCGGGGTTCTATCCGGTCGGCGGAGGTCGCATCCACGTGCACGTGGATCCCGCCGGCACGATGCAACCCCTCGACCTGGGGACCCGTCCCTCGATCACCGGGATCCACGCCCAGGCCTTGTATGTTGGGCTGCCCAGGGAAATCGCGGAGCGTGAACTCGCCGTGTTGAACCAGCGACTCCCGCTGACCGAGGCCCGGTCCACCGAGGTGCGGCACGCACCAGGACAGGGGAACGTGGTGGTGGTCGAGATCCGCTCCGACCTCGGCTCCCAGGTCTTCAGTGGGTTCGGCGTGCGCGGCATCACGGCGGAGGACGTCGCGGAAGGAGTCGCACAGGCGGCCCTCGCCTATCTCGCCACCCGGGCCTCGGTGGAGGAACATCTGGCCGACCAGTTGCTCCTCCCCATGGCCCTGGGTCGCGGCGGACGCTTCCACACCACCAAACCCAGCACGCATACCGAAACTCAGATTGAAACGATCGAACGGTTCCTCAAGGTCCGTCCGACGGTCACCCCCCTCGGCTCCGGCACCTGGAGCCTGACTCTATGAACTCACAAGATCTCATCCGACTCGGGGTCCCCCACGGCGAAGCCATGCGCCGCGGCATCGACTTCATCAGCCGGTACATTTTCAAGGGACTGCCCAAGGAACGGCTCGCCGCCGAGGTGGAAGCCGTGGTGCAGGCACCCGCGCAATTCACCGGCGACTCGCTGCGCGGGGCGTTCGCGGAAGCACTCCTGCGCGCCCCCGCCCCCTTGCGTCCCGACAGCGCGCCGTGGCGTCAATGGGGGGATAACCTCGAGCCCGATGCCGTCAGCCAGCTCGCCCGTGCGTGCCGTCTGCCCATCGCGGCGGCCGGCGCCCTCATGCCCGATGCGCACCTCGGATACGGTCTCCCCATCGGCGGCGTGCTCGCCACCCTCGATGCCGTCATCCCCTACGCCGTCGGCGTCGATATCGCCTGCCGCATGAAATTGTCAGTCATCGACTGGCCGCTGCGCGAACTCGACCGCCGCCGGGACCGCCTGATCCGGGCCATCGAGGACGAGACCCGCTTCGGGATGGGCGCCAAGTTCAAGGAACGGCGCCAGCACGCCGTGCTCGACGCCGACTGGAACGTCAGCCCGGTCACGCGACAGAATCGCGACCGGGCGTGGGCCCAACTCGGAACCAGCGGGAGTGGAAACCACTTCGTCGAGTTCGGCGTGTTCACCAACCCCGAACCGGTCGGCGATTTGCCGGCCGGCGAGTACGTCGCCTTGCTCAGCCACTCCGGAAGTCGTGGCACCGGGGCCGCCGTCTGTTCGCATTACAGCCGGCTGGCCATGGACCAACATCCCGAACTCCCCAAGGAGGTGAAGCATCTCGCCTGGCTTGGCCTCGACTCCGAGGCGGGACAGGAATACTGGGCCGCCATGGAACTCATGGGACAGTACGCGGCCGCCAATCACGCCCTGATCCATCATCACATGGTCCAACACCTCGGGGCCACGGTCCTGCTCGACGTGGAAAACCATCACAACTTCGCGTGGAAGGAAGAGCACACCATCGCCGGCACGAAACGTGAGGTCGTCGTGCATCGCAAAGGCGCGACGCCCGCCGGCCAGGGAGTGCTGGGGATCATCCCTGGTTCCATGGCCTCACCCGGCTATCTCGTGCGCGGCAAAGGCTGCGCCGACTCGCTCAACTCCGCGTCGCACGGCGCCGGACGTGTGATGAGCCGCACCAAGGCGCTCGCCACGTTCGAATGGGAAAAGGTCAACCGCGTCCTGAAGGACCGGAACGTGCACCTGCTCTCCGCCGGACTCGACGAGGTGCCGATGGTCTACAAGGACATCCACACCGTCATGGAGGCGCAACGGGATCTCGTCGACACCCTCGGCCAGTTCGACCCGCGTCTGGTCAAGATGGCGCCCAGCGGGGAACGCCCCGAGGACTAACCCACCCAGGGAATGATGGCCCGCTCGGCGCTAGCGCGGGCTCCGGGCAAAGGCGCGCGAGACGGCGAACATCGCCGCAAACGCGCCGCCCACCATCAACACCATCGACCCGCCATCCGCCACCGATTGGCCCGTCCCGGACAACCCCGAGACCAGCAGCGCACTGGGATTCCCCGAGCCGCGTGCGTTGATGACATGGAACTCCAGGGAGTTGATCACCGGATCGAAATAGATCGGATCCCCGCTGATCCCCAGGATGCCGTCGTAGAGATTGAAGGAGGTCAGTGTGCGAAAATCCTCCTTACCCAGCTGATACGCGGTCTCCACGCCGTTCAGCCAGATCGACGACCAGTTGTCACTCGACCACATGCCGCTGATGAGCGCCGAGGACGGACTGATCCCCTCGAGCGAAAACAGCATCTTGTACACGTACGTGCCCACCGGATCATCGACCAGCGCCCCTTCATCCGCGGTGAGGCTCGGTCCGATCCACGCCGCATCCGTCGGATTGTTCACGTAGGTCCCCGGCTTGGCCACCGTGCGAAACTCATATCTCGGATCCGCCCCCAACGGCAGCGTGGCCGTGTAATGGATCTCGTTGAAGCCCACGCCCTGCGGGGTCCCGCTGGCATCCACCCCCGTATTCCACAGCCCTTCAATGGGCAATGCCGAGGCGCTCAGGACGCCCAACGCCGAGATGACCGCCGAAAACGAAGCCTGCCCGAGTAGATAGTGACGCATGATACAACTCTCCTTGTGAACGACGCCCACGTGAACTTCCCTAGCGAAAGTCACGCGGTCCCTGGATTGGGCGTCGCCTCGCGTCACCTGTCCCCAGGACAGGCCCGCCGACGACACCACTCCCGCGAAGAATCCATCGGCGGGAATCTGCTCCGGCTTGAGTCAGGCTAGCAGTGCCGGCACCACGCGCGCCCCGGTCACTTCGTGGTCCGTCAAACTCGCCTGCCGCCCCTCGTGTGGCACCGCCACGGTCTGATGATCCATCCCCAATGTGTGCAGTAGGGTGGCGTGGAAGTCGTGCACGCTCACCACATCCTGCACGGACTTGTACCCAAACTCGTCCGTCGCCCCATGCACCTGCCCCGCACGAAATCCGCCCCCCGCCACCCATAGCGAAAAGGCATGCCGGTTGTGGTCACGCCCATCCTTCCCCTGGGACACCGGCAGCCGACCAAACTCGCCGGTCCATAACACCACCGTCGACTCCAACAACCCGCGCTGTTTGAGATCCTTCACCAGCGCCGCGCTGGGCTGATCGGTTCGTGCGCACAGCCCGCGCAATCGTTCCGAATTCTTGTCATGCGTGTCCCACGGCTGGCCCGCGAGAAACAACTGCACGAACCGCACCCCGCGCTCGATCAACCGTCGCGCCACCAGACAGCGCCGGCCGTACTCCTCCGTCTCCGGACGATCCAAGCCGTAGAGCCGGCGTATGCTCTCCGGCTCGCGGGTCAGATCCAACGCCTCCGGCACCGAAGCCTGCATGCGCGCCGCAATCTCGAAATTCGCGATGCGCGCGCTGAGTTCCGTATTCTCCGGATGCCGGACCGCGTGCCTCCGGTTGAGTCGATCGATCCACGCCAACTGGTTCGAGCGCGCCGCCGCACTCATCCCCTCCGGCGTCTTCAGATGGAACACGGGCGAGGGTCCGCCGCGAAACGGGGTCCCCTGGTAGACCGCCGGGAGAAACCCGGAAGACCAATTCCGTTCTCCGTCCACCGGCAGCCCCCCCGGATCCCCCAACACCACATAGGCCGGCAGATTCCGATTCGCCGAGCCGAGGCCATAGAGCATCCATGCGCCCAACGTCGGTGCCCCCGCCAGGAATCGCCCCGTGTGAATCAGGCGCAGCGCCGATTCGTGATCCACCGAGTCCGTGGTCATGGATCGAACCAGAGTGATCTCGTCGGCGATGGACGCGGTGTGGGGCAGCAACTCGGACAGCTCCATCCCGCATTGGCCATGCGGGTGAAAAGCATACGGGGCTCCCAGAACATTTCCCGCCTGCTTGTCGAAGTGGATTTCGAGGTCGCCCCCGGGATAGGGCTTCCCATCCCACTTGCTCAGCGCCGGCTTGCAATCGAACAGGTCCATCTGACTCGGACCTCCGTGCTGGAACAGACTGATCACCGCCTTGGCCCGGGAACGCGGCAGAGAAACACCCCCGCTGCCACGCTCGGTGGCTTCCGTACGCCCGGACAAATGCGCCAGCGCCAAGGCGCCCAGCCCACCCGCGGACTGCGCCAGAAACGCACGCCGCGTCAGCCCGTCAAAGGGCCGGCCCGCCACCGAATCTGTTCGACCGATCATCATGCGATGGAACCCATGGAACGCGAAAGAATTGCACCAGCGCACCCGGCTCAGGCGACACAATTCAGCCTCCCTTCAGGAACCACGAATCACCTCATCAGGTAACATCAAAAAAGGAACGCCGCGGGCGGCCCCATGCCTGCCCATGCGTCCCCATGGCCGACCGACACTGCCCACCCGCGTTCGCGGCAGGGATTCTGTTCAACTGTCTCATGGGAGCGACCGCTTCAAGTAGAGCGTATCCCAAGTGTGCCATCCCCCGTCTGCCTGCCCCGGCGGAAAGAAGAAACGGTCCAGAATCGGCACATCTTCGGCGCGCGTTCTGAAGCGACCAACCACCGTCACAAGTTCCCAGCCGAGCTCTCCCGCTGAGGTGAGATAAGAGTGCACTTCCGGACAGGTCCCCAGAGCCTCAGCACTGTCGGGACTCCGGGTCCCTTGCCACTCGCTATTGACGAACGTGATTCGGCCCTGTTGGGCAACGCAGACCCGATAGTCGAATTTCATGGGGATGCAGGCGTGGATCGCTGGCCGAGGGTTAAGTTCTGACGCGCGGCGCTCTAACGGAGCCGCTTCAGTTCGAGCCGGACCTCCTCCTGCACCACCATCGGCCCATCCAGTTTGGGGGTGAGGCGCAGAAAAGTGATCGAGCGTGGATTGTAGCCGAAGCCGCCGGTGCCGCGAAGATACGAGGCGCCGTCGAACG
>JADLFD010000365.1 GCA_020845805.1 Verrucomicrobiales bacterium
CCACGACCGTAGTACAACGTGTCGCCCACGATGTCGCCGCGCACGTAGACCGCGTTGAACACGTCGCCCACGTTGGCCAGCACGTGGCCGTTGGGCACCAGCGTGGGGCCCACGGAGACGCTGACGGCCAATCCCCCCTTGCCGCGCGATCGGGTCGACCCGGCCTTGGCCGGGTCCACCGTCTTGATCGCAGCGATCAGCTTGATGGTGTACCCCAGCTGCCCGGCGAATTCCATGTCCAGTGGAGTGACGCCCGTGATCCCCTCGACCGACGCACCTTCCTCCACGTCCACCCAGAACCCGTGGGCCAACGAGGCGAGGATCCCGGTCTTGTGCAGGGCGTCGATGCCCTCGATGTCCAGCGCCGGATCCGCTTCGGCGTACCCCAGCCGCTGCGCATCCGCCAGGACCGTCGCGAACTCGGCGCGTTCCGCGCGCATGCGGGTGAGGATGTAATTGCAGGTCCCGTTCAGGATGCCGTAAAGCCGCGTGATCCGATTCCCGATCAGCGCCTCGCGCATGACCTTGATGATGGGAATGCCGCCCGCCACGGACGCTTCGTAATACAGGTTCGCGCCCCCCTCCTTCGCGGCCGCGAACAACTCTTCGCCATGCTTCGAGAGCAACGCCTTGTTCGCGGTCACCACCGGCTTGCCCGCGCGCAACGCCGCCAGCGTCATCTCACGCGCCGTCTTGGTGCCACCCACCAACTCCACCACCACGTGCGTGTTCGGGTCGTTTACCGCCTCCCGCCAATCCGTGCCCAGGCGCGCGCCGTTCAGGTCGAAATCACGCCGCTTGGCCGCGTCGCGCACCACCACCCGGTGCACCGCCAACCGAATCCCCAGGCGGGACGCCATGAGCGCGCCGTTCCGGCGGATGGCGTCCACGACGCCGCCCCCCACCGTACCCGCTCCCAGTACCGCCACGTTGACCTGCCGCATAAAGGACGGGGAGGGTGCCCCTTCGCGCCCTGTGCCAGCAAACGGAAAAAAAGGCGGTCACCCCGACCGGTGAAACGGCGAACGGTGCGCCACCGCCGCCATCCCTACCCCGCACCCACTCGTGGCGCCGCACCAGCACCTGGTACCGGCCGGACCGACGCGGGCAGGACCAGGACCCGCGCGCCGGCCGCGCGAAGAACGTCGGCTCCCCGTCTGCCCAAGTCCCACCGGCGCTACCGCGAGCCCGGCTTCAAACGGCCTTCGTCCAGGTCGATGAACTCGAACATCGTCTCCACCGTGCCGGGGGGTAGCCCAATTTCCGCCAGGCGCTCGTGCAACCGCTGCGTGGCGGCGTCGCGCCAGCCGCGCTTGGTCATGAATCCATTCCAGACCTCCAACTCCTCCTCGCTCGGTCGGCGCCCTTTCGCAAAAGCCCAGGCGATCCATTGCGCATCGGTGCCCCCCTTCAAAACCTCCGCCTCCAGCGCGGCATACTCGATGTTCAGGAACCGGCAGCAGCGGGCATCAAAACTCGTCCTGCTCGCCGTCCCGCGCGCCGCTTGCCACGCCTCGGGCAATTTCCCGGCCGCGGCCAGACGGATCTTGTCCACCATGCGGCCGAAGTACACCAGGCCCTCGACCTGATCGAAAGGGCTGCGCAGTCCAGGAATGAGCGTTGGATAGGCGTTGGCCATGCCCAAGACCACCATCCCCAATCGCGGCTCGCAACGATGTTCCTCTCCCTCCGACGAGCCGAGGTCGCCGGAATGCCTCGCCTTCCGCCCGCAGCTAGTCGCGCGGACGAAACCGCGATCGTGCCGCCAGTTGCTCCCACAGCGCGCGCTCCTCGGCGTCCACCTCGCCCGGCACATCCACCCGCAGGCTCACCAAAAGGTCGCCACGCGCGCCCTCCGCCCCCGGCAGGCCACGCCCACGCACGCGCAACTTCTGCCCCGCGCGCGAGCCGGGCGGGACCTTCACCGAGACCGTGCCGTCCAGGGTGGGCACGCTCAGGGTAACGCCCAGAACCGCCTCCCAGGGCGCCAGCACCATCTCGGTCGTCAGATCCCCGTCCCGCACCGTAAACCGCGGATGCACTTCGCACCGCACGCGCAGGTAAAGGTCCCCTGCTTGCCCCCCAATTCCTGGTTCCCCGTGACCCGGCACCCGGATCATCTGGCCCTCACGCACCCCCGGCGGGATGCGGACCTGAAACGTGGATCGTTGCTCGGCGCCCGTCGTCGGATCAGTCCGTGTCTCGGTCACAGTGCGCACCGATCCCCGCAGCACCTCATCCAGGGAAACCGTGATCTCACTCTCGACGTCACCGCCACGTGCGCGTCCCGTGAAGCCGCGTTCCGACCGCCCGAACAGCTTCTCGAAGATGCCTCCCATCCCGGCGCCATCCGGCATGCCGGCGCCGAAGTCGTCCAAGGGATCACGCCCCACGCCCGGTCGCGCATGGCCGCGTCGAGGTCCCTCGCTCCGTCCCGCGTGCCTTGCCCCCATTCCCAACTGCTCGTCGTACAACCGCTTCTTTCCCGGATCCCCCAGCACGTCGTACGCCTCGTTGATCTGCTTGAAGCGCTCCTCGGCCGC
>JADLFD010000366.1 GCA_020845805.1 Verrucomicrobiales bacterium
ATTGGCCATGGGCATCGTCCAGAGCACGACCGCGTCCGCTTGATAAAACGCACGGTGCAACCTTGGCAGGTAGTGGGAGAACTCGGATCTCACGAACTTCACAAGCTCGACCTCGCTCGAGACCGGAAAAAGCGGCGCGGCCAAGCGATCGCCAGAATGGCGTGCGTGCGGTCTCGAGCTAGCTCCGAATCCTTCCCTTCACCCCGAAAACGACCTCCGACACCTGAAATTCCGCCCTAATGTTCAGACCCCAACGCCATCCAGCGCGGACTTCACGTCCGCGGCTACTTCCTCGTTCCGTAGCCGCCGTCGTGCAGACGGCGCTCACTCGCCCCCACTCCCTTATCCGACCCCCGGTGATTCGTTCCCCCGACACCAGCCTTCCCTCGGCGCTCCACTTGTCCCACTGTCCCCGGCCGTGCACCTGACCGACCTCGCGTGGCCGCGCGTGGACGCCATGTCCCGCGACATCCCCGTCATCGTCCCCGTCGCGGCAATGGAACAGCACGGGCATCATCTGCCCTTGTTCACGGACAGCATGCTCCTGCGCGAAGTCGTGCGTCGGGTATCCGGCACCCTCGGGGATCGCGCCCTCTTCACCCCGTTGCTCTGGATCGGGAATTCGGACCATCACCTCGACTTTCCCGGCACCCTTTCCGCCCCACCGCGCACTTACCTCGACCTCCTGAACGGCATCGCGGAGAACCTCCTCCAACACGGCTTCAAACGCCTCGTCTTCCTGAACGGACACGGAGGTAATGAAGTGCCGGGCCGACAGGCCGTCTTCGAACTCCGCCAGCGCCACCGGCAACGTACCGACCTTCTGCTCCTCTTCGCCACGTACTGGAGTCTCGGGACGGGATCAGGCCCAGCCGCCGATCTCGGAACCGAACAAACGGAAATGGGCCACGCCTGCGAGTGGGAGACCTCCATGATTCTCCGACTCGCGCCGCATCTCGTGGCGCCGCACCAGAACATCAGTCCCGTCCCCCCAGGGAACCCCTTCCAACCCGCCTCCCGAGGCTGGACCACGCGCGATCGTTCGGCTCCCGGCCACATTGGCAGCCCGCACCTGGCAACGGTGGAGAAAGGCGAACGCCTGTTTCAAAAGTTCGCCCAGGAAGCCACCGCGTTCCTCGAGCGCGTCATCACCTGGGACGGACGCTCCTGGAACGGCTGAGCCACATCGCGATGACGATGAACCCATCCGCCACTCAAGTTCGACGCCGGTGGATGGTCTGCGGCCTCCTCCTCCTCGCCTCGGCGATCAACTACATGGATCGCCAGACCCTCGCCAGCGCCGCGGTACGGGTGACGCGCGAATTCCAGCTCTCCCAGGAACAATACGGAATCCTGGAATCCTGGTTCGGCTACGCCTTCGCCCTGGGCTCGCTGGTGTTCGGCTTTCTGGCGGACCGCTTTTCCCTGCGCTGGCTCTACGCCTCCGTCGTGTTGTTCTGGTCGATCACGGGCATCGTCACCGGCTTCACCTCGACCTACCAGGAACTGCTCACCTGCCGCGCCGTGCTCGGGTTTGTGGAGGGCGGACACTGGCCCTGCGCGGTCAAGGCCACGCGCGCCTTGCTCGAACCCCGAGATCGCGCCCTCGGCAACGGCGTGCTGCAAAGCGGCACCTCCATCGGCGCCATCATCACCCCGCTGCTGATGAGCCAACTCATGACCTCCGAGCCAGGCTCCTGGCGTCTCGCCTTCCAAGCCGTCGCCTCCATCGGCGTGCTCTGGATCGTGGCCTGGTTCGGCCTGGTGCGGGATACCGACTTCCGCGCCAACGCTGCGGATGCATCCGCCACGCGCGCCCCGGGCGTCCCCCCCCCTTCCCTGCTCCGCTTGATCTTCAGCCGGCGCATGCTGGTGATCTTCATCGTCATCGCCTGCATCAATACCACCTGGCAGATCCTCCGCGCCTGGTTGCCGAAGATCCTTCAGGAAGGCCGCGGCTGGACCGAATCCTCCGCGCTCAATTTCAACGCTCTATGGTTCGCGGCGACCGATGTGGGATGCCTCACCGCCGGCGCCCTCGTGACCTGGCTCGTCGCGCGCGGACGCACCCTGGATCGTGCGAGGTTGTGGGTGTTCAGCGGCTGCGCGGCTCTCTGTGCCTTGTGCGGCATCGTGCCCCGGCTCGGACCCGGCTGGGCCGCGCCGCTCGTGCTCATGATCATCGGCGCTGGCGCGCTCGGACTCTTCCCCATCTACCACGCCCTGACCCAGGACATCTCCGGCGAACACCAGGGTCGCATCACCGGCATCGCCAGCGTCGCGGCGTGGATCGCACCCGCGCAGGCCCAGCGGTTCTTCGGCGTGCTCGCGGATCGCACCGGGTCCTTCGACATCGGCTTCACGCTCGCCGGATTCCTGCCGCTCCTGGCCGTGCTCGCGATCGCCGTCGGCTGGGGCCACACCCGGTCCGCGGCCCAACCCGCCCCAGGGCACGGGTAAACTCCATCAGCAGCCTCCCCTGCTCACCACCCACCCACCACTGCCACCATCTCCTCCCCCGATGACTGCGACCTCTGCCTCCCGCCGCGGGTTCCTGCGTTCCCTCGCCGCCACCACGGCCGTCGTGTCCGCCGCCGGACCCACCGCCCTGGCCACCGCCACCCACGCGGCCCAGCCTGCACGACGCAAAACCATCGCCCTGCTCGGCACCGTGGTGTTCAAACACTCGCACGCCCAGCATTTCATCGATCGCTTCGCCCTCGGCTACGGCTGGCAGGGCGAATGGCAGCCGTCCGGAGTCGACCTGGTCTCGCTCTACATCGATCAGTTCCCCGAGGGTGACCTTGGTCGCGACCGGGCCAAACGCTACGGCATCCCCCTCTATTCCAGTATCCGCGAGGCTCTCTGCCGCGGCGGCGACCAACTCGCCGTTGATGGCGTGGTCATCATCGGGGAACACGGCAACTATCCCAAGACCGAGAGCGGCCAAACCCTCTACCCTCGCCATCGCTGGTTCAAAGAGGTGGTCCGCGTCTTCGAATCCGCCGGCCGTTCCGTGCCGGTCTTCAACGACAAACACCTCTCCACCTCGTGGACCGAATGCGCGGAGATGGTGGAGGACGCGCGTCGTCTCCGCTTCCCATTTCTGGCCGGTTCCTCGCTGCCCGTCACCTGGCGGTTGCCCGCGCTCGACGTTCCTTTCGGCACCCCGCTGGAAGAAAGCGTCTGCGCCTGTTACGGAGGCGTCGACTCGTACGACTTCCACGGGCTCGAAACCGCGCAGTGCATGTCGGAACGCCGGCGAGGCGGCGAAACCGGCATCCGGTCCGTGCACGCCCTCCGTGGCGCACGCGTCTGGGAAGCCATGGCCGCGCGACCCAAGACTCAGCGACTCCTCGCGGCGGCGCTTTCTCGCAGTCACACGCTACCCGTGGAAAACGGGTTCCCCACCGGTGCCATCACCTACGACTGGGCGCGCCAGGCGTTCCCGGATCCCATCGGCTATTTCATCGAGCACCGCGACGGGTTCCACACCTCGATGTTCCTCCTGCCCATCCGCGACTTCAACTACGCGGGCTTGCGTGCCGACGACGGGCGTGTGATCGCCTGCCAGATGTACCTGCCCATGCCAGGCAGCAGTGCCACCACCGCGGACTTCTTCAATCCGCTGGTCCATCACATCGAACGCATGGTCATCGAGCGACGCGCCCCCTATCCCGTAGAGCGCACCCTGCTCACTTCCGGCATGACCCTCGCCGCGGTGGAATCGCTGCATCGCGGCCAGGTCCGAGTCGAGACCCCCGAGATGACCGTGCGCTACCGCGCTCCCAAGGCATCCACCTTCTGGCGCGACTGACCCAGGCTTGCTGACCCCCCATTCCTTACCCCGTAGCCGCCGTCGTGAGACGGCGCTCACTCCACCACCCCCGCTCACTCCATTCGCCAATGCCATCCAGCGCGGACTCACGTCCGCGGCTACTTTCCCCTTTCCGTAGCCGCCGTCGTGCAGACGGCGCTCACCCCACCACCCCCCCCCACGCCAATCCCCCACGCCCTTCAGCGCGGCCTCACGTCCGCGGCGACATCTTCGTTC
>JADLFD010000367.1 GCA_020845805.1 Verrucomicrobiales bacterium
ACTCCTGGGCAAACTCGAAGCAGATGCTTGTGCGAGAAGGGTCAGCGAAGGATGTATATGAGGGTTCTCTCTGTGGTCGACACTCTCTCAGCTGTAATGCCCGAAATGGGAAGCTGGTCAGTTGGTGCCAGGATCGAGGAACCGTGAGCAGGGATGCTTCAACCTGTCCCTTACTGGAGCGTTCATGAGTGTCCCAGTACGACCCATATGGGTATCAGGAAACGAGGGATTCTCCACGGTCACCCTAACCCCCTATTTCCTCTGTGTTCCCCTGTGGGAGGAGGGGTTACTTGAGTCTCTGCGGCCTTACCGAGGTTGCCTGCAACTTCGAGTTCCGTGGTTCTATCACCTCGTGTCCGTCCCCAATGTCCGCTGTACCTATAGATGCTTGAAGAGCGGCAGGGTGCCGTGGTGCGGCGTTCTTCTAGAGGTGCTGCAGTGATGGGGTATGAGTGCTAGATCAGGCGGGAACGTGAGGTGGCGACTTGCTGCACGGACGCTCGCGTGGCAAGGCGGCACCATGACACTGGTGTGTCGGTGAATTCTACCGGGGTCCCTGGAGTCGGCCCGAGAGGGTCGGGGCAGGGAGTGAGGCCCGGTTTGATGGACCCAGGTGGGTGGCTATTCCTGGAAACGCTCGCGGATGGTGTTTTGGATCCGCGTCACTTCGTCGGGGGGGAAGAGGCTGCGGGGTACCCGGCGGCGGACGGCATCTAAGAGGGTGTCCCAATCCTCGCGGGTGGGCTCGGCGATTTCCTGCCAAATATCGTTCCTGCGTCCCCGGGAATAGAAAGTCCATTCACGACCGAACCGGCGCGCGTACACCTCGAGTTTAGTCCCGTCTTCGAGGCGTTTGATCCAGGCGATTTCCGATTTGATGGCCATGGGACGGATTGGGTCCGCTATTCCGGGAGGTCGATGGAGGCTACCGCCATGGCGGCGATGCCTTCTTCGCGGCCGATGGTGCCAAGGCGTTCGTTGGTGGTGGCTTTAACCCCAATGCGCTTGGGGGTGAGGTGTAGGGCTTCGGCGATATGTTCCTTCATGCGCTGGATGTACGGGGCGATCTTGGGCGCTTCAGCGAGGACGGTGCAGTCGATGTTGATGATGCGGCCTTGGTGGAAGGTGACTTGGCGCGCTGCTTCCTCGAGGAACGTTCGGCTGGGAGCGTTCTTCCAGCGCGGATCCGAGTTTTTGAAGAAGTGGCCGATGTCGGGTTCTCCGAGGGCGCCCAGGATGGCGTCGCAGACGGCATGGATGAGGGCATCCGCGTCGGAATGGCCTTCGAGGCCCTTGGGGTGCGGGATTTCCACCCCTCCAAGAATGAGTTTCCGTCCGGTTACCAACGGGTGGATGTCGTATCCAATTCCAACGTGAATCATAGGCAGGGTTGGGGGAGGGGGTGGCGTGGTGCTGGCTGCGGTGCGCTGTGGGCCTGGCTATTGGGTCTCACCCTTTGTGACGTGGAGAAAGACTTTCTCGAGGCCGATCTCGTCCTCATAGAATTCCAGGAGGCGGAATCCGTTTTGGATGAGGGCAGCAGGGATCGTGGAAGGGTCGGTGTCGTGAGAGGCGAGGGTGACTTTGATGCGGTCGTCGGTGAGTTCGGCGGAGGTGACGTGAGGAGTGGCGCGGAGGATGGGGAGTGCAGGGTCCTGGGCGCCACCGACTCGGGCCCAGAAGGTGGCGGTATCGCTGATCTGTTGCTGCACTCCCTGGACTGGGCCTGCGTAAATGAGTTTGCCCTTCTCGATGATGGCCACGCGATTGCACAAGGTTTGCAGCTCGCTGAGGATGTGGGAGGAGATGATGATGGTTTTTCCCATGCGCTGGAGCTCCTGCAGGATGGCCATCATCTCGATTCGTGCGCGCGGATCGAGTCCGCTGGCGGGTTCGTCGAGGAGGAGGAGTTTAGGATCGTGGATGAGGACGCGGGCCAGGCCGAGGCGTTGTTGCATGCCTCGGCTGAGTGCGCCGATGAGGGTGCCGCGTTTGTCGGTGAGACCGACGAGCTCGAGGACATCGGCGACGGTTTTCTCACGTCGGGATGACGGGATCCGGTAACAGGCTCCGAAAAAATCGAGGTATTCCGTGACCTCCATGTCCTTGTAGACCCCGAAGAAGTCCGGCATGTAACCGATCATGTGGCGGACCGTGTCTGCTTCACGGACGACGTCGTGTCCGAAGACGGAGGCGGAGCCTGCGGAGGGAACGAGGAAGGTGGCGAGGATGCGCAGGGTGGTGGTTTTTCCGGCGCCATTGGATCCGATGAATCCGAACAGGTCGCCCTTCTCCACGGTGAGGTTGAGGCCGCTGAGAGCGATCAGGGGCCCGTAGACGCGGGTCAGGCCGTTGGTTTGGACGGCAGCGAGAGGGGGGGCGCTCATACGGGGTTCAGGGGCGACGTGAGACGGGTACGACGGTTCGGACGACCGTGTCGCGTTGGGCGCGGGTGGGTGCGAACCGATGGATGGAAGGGGTCAGGGTTTGGGAGGTGGCCCAGGCGAAAACCACTGCGTCTCCGCGGGAGTCGATGTTCGAGAGATCGAAACCGGCCGGGGTGAGGAGTGCGGCGTCGCCGTAGCCCTGGTTTGGCGTGGTGTTGCGCTGCGAGAAGGACAGCATCAGGACTTGGTCCAAGATGCGGTCGAGCTGTCCGGAGCCGGCCCCGCCGAAGGCCTGCTGGCGTTGTTGGGAGACCTGCATGGCGTGGGGGAGGGACTGCAGGAGTTCATCGATGGGGCGACCTTCGCCTCGGGACACGGTGACGGCGAGGTGGCCGTGGGGTGCGAGTTGGGGGAGGGTATGGATGCGTCCCTGGTAGGTGAGTTGGAGGCTGGAGAAGGTGAGTTCCGAGGGATTCTCCACGGTGACTTCAAGCTGGTCGTTGGACTCGACGAGGGTTGCGGTGAGCAGGCGCGGCGCGGGCTGGATCCAGTCGGAAGCGTAGAGCTGATTGACCCAGACGGGGATGAAGGCATCGGCCAGGAAACCCGCGGCGGGAAGGGTGATGTTCAGCCTGCTGGAGTCGCCGCGGGTGGTGCTGTTGCGCTGCATTTCCGGCCTCACCATGGCGAAAGGCTGGTCGCTGGCGAAGCGATAGCGCTGGTTGGCGGGGGAGTAGATGGAGATCCAGGTGCGTCCGCGAAGGGCCGCGGCCTCCTCACCGCGGGGGAGCTGGTCGACCACCTGGATTTCATTCCATTCGAGGTCGCCAGCGCGGAGTCGGTACCCGATGAAGTAGATCAGGGCCGAGAAGAGAATGACGTAGACGGGGAAGGTCACCCAGGTCCACATCTGGCGGCCGGAGCGTTTGAGGATCCATTGATCGAAGGGTCCGATGACCACGAGGTAGACGACCAGGAGGAGCAGGAGTGCGGCGACAGGGAGTTTGCGGACCTGGCGGCTGTCGAGCATGGCTCCGAAGATCGCGTCGACGGAGCCTCCGGTATAGCGGAGCTCAGAGGATTCGGTGAGGAGTTCGGCGGGGACTCCGGTGAGTTTGGCCCAGAACCAGGGTCGATTTTTCCAGCCGCGAAACGGTTCGCGTTCGGGGCTGAAGGCCAGCGCGGTGACCATCCCCTGCCCGCGAGCCGCGCTGACGATCAAGGCTTGGTCGCCGAGGCTGAGCACCCGGGTGCCGTCGCCGATCTTGCCCGTGACCACCGGGAGGTCTGCGTTGTTGAAGTCGTTCTGCGTGGTGATGTTCGCGAAGGGATCTGCCGGCTCGGCGGAGGCGGGCGTCTGGACATTGACCCGTCCCGGGCGGTTGGCGCGTGGATTGGCGGCGCCGGTACGGCGCAGGACGGAGGGCAACTGCAGGGCGGGTTTTCCGCTGACCAGCCAGCGCTCGAAGGCTCCCTCCATGGGGCGGGTGGTGGCGCCTTCCGGCGCGAAGGGCAGGAGTGCGCGCAGCCACGGGAGGGCGGTCACATCGTTGGGTTGCTCGATGGCTACAATCAGGTGACCGCCGCCATGGACCCAGGCCAGCAACGCATCCGCCTGGTCAGGCTTCAGTTCGGCGGCTTTCTCCGAGTTGAGGTACCAAGCGGTCAGGCCTTCGAGCGCCAGGGGGTTGGCGGGCAGGTAATCGGGCTGGAGCCGGGCGACGGCGGGGAGGAATTCCGTGGGGCGATTCTTGACCTCGGGAAAGGTGGGGAGACCGCCAAAGGTGCGGGGCAGGGCGCCCAGAATTGGCACTTGGCCGGCTACATCCTTGGGCTGCAGGGCATCTCGTTCGGCCAGGATTTTTCCGTCCGGACCGAGGAGGCGCGCTTCCCATCGGGAGTAGCGGCCGGCGGGGGCGAAGACGGGGATGACCACCCGCTTGCGGGTGCTGGTGGGGAGTTCGATGGAGAAGGTGCGCGACTGGGAATCGGCTGCGCCATCCGGAGCGAGGACGACGGTTCCTGTGACGGGGGGGCCATCATTGAAAAGCTCGAAGGCGACGGGGAACCAGTTGCCTTCACGGACGAGGTCGTCGTAGCCCATGAAGACGTCGAACTGCATTTCGGCGCGGGACGCGCCGGGGAGGAGGAGGAGCAGGAGCAGTCCCAAGCTCCGCCGCCAGGAGGGACGGCGCAGGCGGCAGGAACGGGGTTCTGGGTCGTGAGACCGCATCATCGGATGGACGCGTGATAAGCGCAGAGCCGGGTCAGCGCAAGGCGAACCCCAAGGTTCCGGCGATTTCGCGGGGCACGGATCCGCTCCAGGGATACGGACCAGCATCCGACTGCCTCGTCTTCGGCCGCTCTCTTCTGGCACGGATTGCCTGCCGCTCGTTGGACCCTGCTCAACCGCCGATGAGCAGCGAGGGGCGCTCGGCGTCCTGGCCGGTTTTGAAACGCGGGAACGCCTTGAGCGAGATCGACACGGCGATGGTGAAATCCTCATCGGCTCCGAGGCTCTCGCGGAAGCGGAGGGTTAGCGCTGCGGTGAGGCTGCGGAGATCGCGATAGACCGTGTAATACTGCTCCTCGAGCAGACCCTCGCGGACCTCGTAGTAGTGTGAGGCACGGAAGCCCCAGTTCTCGCTGAAGCGGAGGTACAGCCGGGTGCCCACGAGGTTTCCGCCCGCGCCGAGCAGGGCATCATCGCGGGTGTAACGATGGGTGACGCCGAACGACCAATCTGCCCCGGGTTTGAAGATGGCCGAGGTGTGCGACTCGCGAAGCAGGGCTTCCGCCGGGTCGATGCGGAGTTCGGAGTTGAGGGTCAACCAGCGGCGTGGTTTGAAGTCCGCTTCGGAATACACGTCCCCGAAGGTGCCTTGCTGTTCCTCGGGATCGAGGCGCCAGTCGGTAATGACGGACCAGTCCAGGATGTCCTCCACCTCGCCGTCTCGTTTGGTCTGCAGTTTGTTGCGGATGCCGAGGCGGGCCACGTTCTGCGCGTCGACGGAGTCGATGGCGTTGTAGTTCGGGTAGTGGACGGGGAGCAGGCGCAAGCTGGGGAGGACGGTATCGAACTGCGGGAGATCGAGTGGACGCGCGTTGGGTTCCGGGGTGTAAGCGTAGTTGATGGAGGGCTCGACGATGTGCCGGAGTCCGTCGATATCCCAGAAACGGTTGGCCGTGTTTTTCCAGAGGCGATGGGCCTTGAAGGAGAGTTCGGCGCCCGTATTGAAGACGCCGCGGGTTTCGGCATCGAGGGAATCCCAACCGTCGCTCTGGGTGTCCCCGTATTGCGTCAGGCGTCCACCCACGCGAGGGGTGACGTTCAGCCACCCGAAGAACGTCTTGGGGAGGAGGAGTTGATGGAAGGTATCGCCGCGGAAGGCGGAGTACTCGTTGGTCGGCGCGCGCGACGTGTAGCGATGCTGGAACCAGCCGGCGGAGCTTTCGCCTTCGTAATAGATGCCCGAGCGACCGAGTTCCTGGCGGTGTGCGGAGAGCCGGACATCCGGGAGGCGCTCGACCGTCTCGAAGAACTCGTTGACCTGAACGCGGGCCAGCGTGTTGAGGGTGAAGTCAGGCCAGGCCTGCTGAACCTCGAAATGGGTGTCGGGGAGCGGATTTCGGCGGAACTCGTCCTCGAAGAAATCGCGGATCATCCAGCGATCTGACTGCTGCCGCACGACGGCGGTTCCGGTCAGTCCGGGGCGCAGCGTGACTTGGTGGTCGAAGCTGATGCGTTCGCGCTGGGAGTCGATGGCTTCGCGCGTCTCAGGATCCTGGCCGGGCCGCTGGTCCGCGATCCAATAGCCCTTCAGCTCGCCGTGTCCTGCCTGGCCCAGGTCGTAGGCGATATCGGGGCCAGCGCCGAAGCCGCGTCGGGTGAAGGAGTCGAGGTGGAGCGACGTGAAGACGTTGGTGGTCAGGTTGAATTCGTAGGCGGACCGGAGATAGGCGCCATCCAGGCTTCGATAGCCTGGCGTGAGGATCCAGCGGTTCTGGTGATGCCCGAATCGCCGCGTGTAATACGGCCACCAAAAGACGGGGGTCTGGCCGACGTACAGGATGGCGTCCTTGGCCAACAGGCGGCGGTCCTCGCGGATGGTCAGCGACCGGGCACGAATGCGGAACAGGGGTTCGGCAAGGTCGTCGGTGGTGAGGAACGAGTTGGTGAGACCGAAAACGCGGTTGGTGCCGATGGGTTCCAGCGTCACGGCACGTTCGCCACCGAGGAAGAGCGGGCGCGAACCGAGTTTGTATTCCTCGGCCGACATGTCCCCTGAGCGCAGGTTGTAGCGCAGGCGGCTGCCGGTCCAAGTTTGGCCTCCGCGCTCCAGCGATACGCCCCCTTCAGCGAGTGCGTCGCCGGTGGCGTCGTCGAGCTGAATAGTGCGCGCCGTGAGGATGGCGTCGCGGAATCGGAGTTGAACCCCGTTGGTGGCGCTGTAGGTGCCGGTCTGCAAATCCGCCTCGAAGCGGAATCCGGGATTCAGGGAATTGACCTGGATGCTGTCCTTCTCGTCGCTGGGCGCCTCAGCCGAGGGTTCGGTCGGCGCCGGCTCCGCCGCCCGGGTCGCGGCGAGGCCGCCGGCGACGAGCAGGCAGGGCAGGAGCGCACGGAGGCGTTTCATGTCTCGCGCGAGCGAAGCACATCCGCGCGCCGGAAGCCAAGGACATCAAACGGCGCGGCGCGGCGTGGTGTGCCGGAGAAGGGAGCGCGGGAATCGGGCGATGGAGGCGCCGGGCGTCAATGGGCGACCGGGCGCAGCACCATATTGCGGTAGTCGACCGCTTCGTGGTCGCCCTGGAGATAAATCGGGCCTGGCTTGGACTCATCGGACCAGAGAGCGCCGCCGGTGCACCCGGCCACGGGTTGGTTATCGATGATCTTGGTCCCATTGAGGACCACCGTGACGTGCCGGTTCACGAGGGTGATGTCGAAGGTCTGCCACTCGCCCGGCGCTTTCGCGGGGTTGCTGGTGGGGGTGATGCGGCTATAGACCCCCCCGATGCCGTGGGAGTCGGGAGCCCGCCCGAACGAGTCCGCCACCTGGACTTCATAGATGCCGCGCAGATAAATGCCGCTGTTCCCTTTCGCCGGGACTTTGGCTTCCAGGGTCAGGTTGAAATCGGTGAATTCGCGATCGGTGCGGAGATTGCCGTAGTGTTTGCCAGTCGTCTTGTCGGGTCGGTTGACGAGGGTGCCATTCTCCACGCTCCAGGCGTTGGCGGCGCCCGATTCGATGACCCGCCACCCGCTCAGATCCCGACCGTTGAACAGACTGACGGGCTCGCCGAATCGAACCTTGCTGAGGTCAGGCTTGGGCGGCAGCGGCAGGCTTCGTTTGCCCGTGAAGGTCGACTGGGACACGCCCTCGCCATTTTCGTTGGGGGAGAGCAACACCAGGTTCAGTGAATCGCCGTCGAGTCGCGCGGAGATCAGGTCGGTAAAGGTTTGGGTCCGGCCCGCTTTTCCGTCGGCGTCCTTGCGTTTGACCTCCCGGGTGCGGGTGACGTGCAGGACCCCGTCGTTGAAGAAGACGCTGGAGACCGGCACCACGGAGCCGCCTCCCCAGAGGATTGAACCATCGTACCAGCCCGCATCCTTGCGCACCTCCAGCCAACCTGCCCCACCTCCCGGGATGGTGAGGTTCCATCGCCCGAGGAAGGCGTCATCCGCCAGGGCGTGGGTTGAGCTCCA
>JADLFD010000368.1 GCA_020845805.1 Verrucomicrobiales bacterium
ATCCCGCCCACGTCGATCAGCGCGATCTTGTCGCGTGAACTGCCATCCTCCACGACCACTTCCTTGAGGTCGTCCTGCACATGGCTGCTGCCGCCAAGGCTGGCCATGCCTCCGAAATCGATGCGGCGGGCGGCGAACCACACGGCCGCCACACCGATCCCGAGCACCGCCACGAGCAGGAGAAACACCAGCCACGCGCGCGACGCGCCGCCGGAACGCTGCGGCGTGGACCATGCCGGGCCGGTGGGACGCTGTCCGACCGAGAGCGGCGGCGGGGGAGGTGCCGAGGACCGCGCCGGTGAGGCTGGGGTGGGGGGCAAGGGGGACGCAGCAGGGGGCGTGGGCGGCGGTGACGCAGAGCCGGGAGGAGAACCCTCCGGGGTTCCGCGATGGGCGAAATCCCGTGTCGGAATCCCCGAGCCTGGCGTCGGTGGGGGGGTGTCCCCGCGTGGCGACTCATCCATGGCGGCCAAGCTAGGGGACACCCCCTCGTCCCGCAAGTGACCACACCACCTGGGGATGAGGGACCGGGCGAGGCGCCCGTGGTGACGCCGAGACTCCCGGCGCTTTCCTTCCTGCCTTCGCGCCGCGGAGCGTTCTACCTTGCCCACGTCATGTGGAACGTCTGGCACATCCGGAGCCTCGGTGTCGGTGGGGCCGTGGTCCTGGCTTCGGCCGGCGTCGGGGCCGCTGACGTGGTGCCCCAACCCGAGCCCGTGGTGGGGGGCGGGTTGGTGCGGGTGGGCCAGGTGACGGTGGACGCGCAGGCTCGCTCCGCCTCATTTCCCGCGCGCGTGAACATGACCCACGGCACGGTGGAATACGCGCTGGTCGCCGACTACGGCAAGACCCACGAGAGCTTGTTGGTGACGGATGCCGCGGCGGTGCATGTGCAATCCGCGCTCCTGCTGCTGAATCTGCGAGCGACGGGGACGAACGCCGTGCGGGCGGAGGGCGTACTGGAGGTGCCGGCGGAGTCGGCGGTGGCGGTGCGGGTGGCGTGGGACGGGGCGGAGGGTCGCGTCACGCGTCGCCTGGAGGAGTTGGTGGACTTGGTGTCGAACGAGGGTGGGAGGACGGTGGTGACCGGGCGCCTGGCGACTGGGCCGTGGCTGTTCTCCGGCTCGTGGGTGACGCCTGAGGGATTTGGAGCGCATTTCGACGGGTCGTATTTTGCGCTGATCCGGGACGCGATCGCGGTGTTGAACAATCCACGCGGCGATGCCGTGGATGATGAGATTCATGCGCCATCGGCGGCCCGCTTGCCGGCCTTGGGTGCCCAGGTGACCGTGACTCTGTCGGCTGAGCCGGCGGCGGCGGCTTCCTGGAACGCGGCGTTTCGGCGAGCGAGCGCCGAAGGGGCGACGAACGGGGGGGAGACCGTCGGCCGGAGGCGTGGACCGTAGGGGTGGCTTTTTGGACAGGACGAACACGATGAACAGGATGAAAGCGAAGAAATCGAACCCACCGAAGACCGCCAAGAAACCGGAGGCTCTCTGGGCCTTGTCGCTGACGGTGGCACCGGAGGCGGAGGACGCGGCAGCGGAGTTATTGTTCCGCGAGACGGGCACCAGTGCCGTGGTCACGAACAGCAAGGTGACCGGGCTGAGTACGGTGGTGGCCTATGTGCCGAGTGCGACCCTCTGGACGCCGGTGCTAAGGCGCAGGTTGAAGGAAGGGTTGGTGGCCTTGGTGGAGTGTGGACTGGAGGTGGGTCCAGCCGGTGTGACGTGGAAGCGGGTGGCGCGGACCGACTGGCGCGACTCATGGAAACGCCATTTTCGACCGATCAACATTGGCCGGGCGTTATTAGTGCGGCCGAGTTGGAGTTCTCGGCGTGCCGTCCCGGGCCAGGCGTGCGTGGTGCTGGATCCCGGGCTGAGTTTCGGCACGGGGCAGCATCCCACCACGGAGTTTTGCCTGCGCGAGCTGGCTCGACGGCGTCCGCGGGCGGGTGACGACCGCTGCGCGATGCTTGATGTCGGGACCGGTTCCGGAATTCTGGCGATTGCCGCCGTGAAACTGGGTTACGGCCCGGTGGTGGCGTTTGATTTCGATCCCGACGCCGTGGTGGTGGCGCGTCGGAATGCGGTCAAGAACCGGGTGGACTCGAGGGTACGACCGGTGCGCAAGGATGTGGCGACATTGTCGCGGGCGCGGCGCGGGCGGTATGGCGTGGTCTGTGCGAATCTCACCGCGGATCTGCTGGTGAAATACGGTGAGGTGTTGCTTTCCCAGGTCGCGGCGGGCGGGCATCTGGTTTTGGCGGGCATCCTGGACGAGGAATTCGAGCGTGTGGCCGCGCGATTTGAAGCGTGGGGCGCGCGCCGGGTGGCGGAGCGTCGTGGTGGTGAATGGCGATCGGGATCCTTTGTGGTGGGGGCTCCGGGTTGAGGAGTGGGAAAATGGAGTGGAGATTGAATGGAAAAAGGGGTGACACGGTCGAAGCAGGCACGCGGATCCCTGCAAAAACTTGTTGCACCGCGGGGTTTCCAGGGATAGAGGAGACGCCGTCGCAGATCATTCGGGCCATCAACAGGCCCATTGGCGGGGAGCCGCTGCGATGGTTCTTCCAGTTCTGAGGTTGGA
>JADLFD010000369.1 GCA_020845805.1 Verrucomicrobiales bacterium
GCCATCAAACAACGCTGGGTCTCGCTCCCGCCCGGCGCCTCCGGCACCCTCAACACCGACGGCTCGTTCGACTACCCCGCCGGCACGGTCTGGATCAAACACTTCGAGATGGAGCTCCGACGCGGCGACCCCGCCTCGCGACGCCGCCTCGAAACCCGGTTCCTGGTCCGCAACTTCGACGGCGTCTATGGCGTCACCTACCGCTGGAATGCCGAGGGCACCGACGCCACGCTGGTCCCCAACGAAGGCCTCGACGAAACCCTGCACCTCGAAGTCGACGGCGTGGCCGTCGATCAAACCTGGCGCTACCCGGGACGCGCCGAATGCCTGCGTTGTCACACCGCCCCCACCGGCTTCGCCGCCGGGTTCTCCCTCGAACAACTCAACCGCAATACCACCGTCGGTGGCGTGGAACGGCCCCAGCTGACCTGGCTCCAAGAACGCGGTGTCCTGCCCCCGGACCTCCGCGCCCCCCACGAAATCCCGGCCCTCGCCGATCCCAAGGACGAACACCTGCCCGTCCCCATCCGCGCGCGATCCTACCTCACCTCCAACTGCGCCAGCTGCCATCGCCCGGGATGGCTCCTCGATAGCGGCGCCCACTGGAACGCGCTGTTCCCCACTTCGCTGGCGGAAACCGACCTCCTCGACGGCCGACTTTGCCTGCCCGGCAATCCCGCGGATTCGCGCGTCTACCAAATGGTCGAACGCACCCTGCCAGGCATCGTCATGCCGCCCCTGGGTTCGAACGTCCGCGATGAATTCGGCCTCGATTTGCTGGCACGCTGGATCCGAACCATGCCCCAGGCGCCCTGGTCTTACGCCGACCTCGGCCGCGTCGCGATCCCGGGGTCCGCAGCCCTCGATCGCACCGCACTCACCCTCACCCTGTCCGCCGCCGGCACCGGGTTCGGCACCGAAGAAACCCTGCCAGGCGTGCTGCTGCGCCCATGGGTGGGCGACGGCTTGTTCGAAGCCACCCTGCGCCGACTGGATGCCGGTCGCTCCAATGCGCTGGCCGGCTTCCTGGTGGCCTCCGCTCCCGAACACGCCGGTCGTCCCGAGGTCTCCCTCGCCATGGATGCCGGAGGATTCACGCACCAGTTCACCACCGATCGCGCCGGCGCGATCCGCCATCGCACGGGGACGCAGTTCCAGGGCCCGGTGCGGTTCCGCGCCCAACGCTATGGCTCGTCACTCACCACCTTCGCCGTCGCCCTGGAGCAGGGCCTGGGTGTGCAAACTGTCGCCACCCTGCCCGCAGAGGCGGCTTGGACCGCCGGCCTGCTCACCGCCTCCGGCAGCGTCGTCCAGCAGGCTCACGCCTCGTTCGACGGCTGGCTCTGGGCGGAAGCCCAATGGACCGCCCCCCAGCCGGCCTCGATCCTGGCCTACGGCACTCCCGTCCCCCTGGCCCTGACGCTGACCACCGAAGGCATCGCCGTGGTGCGGGTCGAGTACTTCGCTGACGAGATCCCGGTCTCCGAAGCCACCACCTCCCCATTTGCCGCCGAGTGGTCCCATCCCCCCGCCGGGAACCACGCCCTCACCGCTCGGGTGCAACTCTCCGACGGCCGCTCGTTCACCACCCGCCCCCGTGCCATCACCGTGCTCCCGCCCCCCGCCGTCGCGCTGTTCCTCTCCGAAGACCGGACCACGTTCGGGGACTGGATCCCACGCTACGGCGGGCTGGGGAACACCCTCTCCAACGCAGTGACCCAACTCGCCGAGGACACGCAACTCTCCGTGCTCGGCGGCACCTACCTCCCCACTCCCACCACCGCCTTCCCCGCCGCGCTCCCCATCCTCCCCGATGGCGCCCAGCGCAGCCCCGGTCTTTGGATCGGGGATCCCTCCCTCGAAGTCCGCGTCGACCGGAGCACCGACGAGTCTTACCGGATATCGTTGTACCTGGTGGACGGGTCCGGCCTCGACGAGGCCGTGCAGATCAGTCAACTCAGCGACCCGCTCACCGGCGAGATCCTGGACCGCCGATCCCTCTCCCGCTTCTCCACCGGCGCTTATCTGACCTGGAAGGTCAGCGGCTCGCTGCGTATCTCACTCGTTCCGCTCTCCCCCGAAACCGGCGCCGCCACCCTGGCCGCGGTCTTTCTCGACCGACCCCGCCCCGGAGCGGGACAGGCAAGGCTCACGCAACCCACCGCCGGCACGCAGGTCACCGCGCCCACCGCCATCGTGCTGGCCGCCACCCCAGTCAACCCCGAGCGCCCCCCCGTGCGTGTCGAGTTCCTCGTCGACGATCTCGTGGTCGCCGAGGCCACCGGACCCGACTTCACCGCCCTTTGGGACCCTGCCCTGGTCGGAACCCACGCCATCGTCGCGCGAGCCTACGACGAGGTGAATCAGTCGGCGGACTCAGACGCCGTCCAAATCGAAGTCGCGCACGTGGAAACCCGGGTCGAATTCCTCGGCACGATCCCGGATGCCCAGGGCGATTGGCCTCATCGGGTGGGGTCCGAGGGCTATCTCGTCGCGCCCTGGCCCGCCTCGGTCGCGCCGAACGTGCAGGTCGCCCTGCTCACCGGCGAACCCTACCTCTGGCAGAACTGGCGCGCCGGTGAGCTGGTCCTCGACCGTCGTGGCGCCCTCATGCCCGAGGGCATGCGCGAGGCCGCCTGCTGGACCGACCCTTCCGCCCTCATCCTGCACCTCAACCTGCTCGACGGCCGCCCCCACGTGGTCACCCTCTACCTGGTCGACTGGGATACCAACCTGCGCCGTCAACGCATGGAATGGCTCACCCCTGGCTCGACCAACATCCTCCACACGCAAACGGTCTCCGAGTTCTTCCCCGGCGCGCACCTGGTCTACCTGGTCCAGGGCCGCGCGTGGCTGCGCCTCGTCCCCGAGACCATCAACGCCGTGCTCAGCGGCGTCTTCATCGACCCCTCCACCTCCACGTTCCCGACCCTGCATGGCATCAGTGCGCTGGCGCCCTCCCCCTCCGGAGTGAACCTGACCTGGCACTCGGACCACGGCCGCCTCTATCGCCTGCAGTACTCCGACGGCCTCGGCTCTCCCTGGGCTCGGTTCACAGAAATCCTCAGCTCCGAAGACGGGCAGTACCAGTTTTTCGACCCCACGCCTCCCAGCGCGCAGTCCGCTGGACGATTCTACCGCCTCGAACAAATCTCCGACGGCCGCGGGCCGCTGCGACTTCCGGAGCGCTAAGTCCCCGCCACTCACGCCGCGAGAGCGGAGGGAGGCCCGGAGTGCGGAGACGCCGTCACCGCCTTAACTCCGCACGGGCGCGGTCATCGCGGTCATCGCGGTCCTCATCGGCTCGCACGGTCGGGGTCGGGAAACCACGCCCGTGATCGTGGGGCCGCTGCGAAAGCGGGAACCACCTCACCGCACTCCGGGGGCAGGAAAAGGAGTTGCCCCGACCGGCACCGCCCGGAACTATCGTCCGAGCATGTTTCGTCAACTTGGACTGCCTGCCTGGGTGGCGCTGTATTTGTTCGCCGTCCCGCTCGCAATCATCGTGGGAGTGAGCATCTCGGATCCGCTCGCCCCCACGAGTCTGCTGGCGCTGGCCATGATCATCGGCCTGGGCGTGGCGCCCATCGTGCTCCGGTTCTACCACGAATCCTTGATCGTGGCCTGGAACTCCGCCCTCGTGATCTTCTTCCTGCCCGGCCGCCCGACCCTGGCCATGGCCCTCGTTGCGCTGTGCCTGCTGATGGCCGTCGTCAATCGAGCCATGGTCCGGCAGCCCTTGATGCTGCCCGCTCGCTCCATTACTGCGCCCCTTCTCGTCCTGGGAGCCGTAGTCTTCCTCACCGCCGCCATCTCCGGCGGTGTCACCGGCCGCGCGTTCGGCGGTGAGATGTGGGGCGCCCGACGCTACGCCGCAACCGTGTTCGGCATCATCGGCTTCTTCGCGCTTGCCTCCCGCCCTGTCCCGGTCGAACGCGCCGGACTCCTCACCGCCCTCTTCTTCCTCTCCGCCGTCACCTCGGCGCTCGGGGACCTCGCCTACTCCATGGGTTGGGAATACCTCTTCCTCATTCTCTCCACGGACGTCGCGATCCTGCAGGCCGCGTCGGAATACTTCGGATCGTTCGTGCGCCTCACGGGAGTGTGTTGGGCCGCCTGGGCCGTGTTCAATTTCCTGCTGATGCGCTATGGCATCTCCGGTCTGCTCGACTTCACGCGCCCGCACCGGCTCATCCTCGCCATCGCCGCGTTCGCCGGCACCATGCTCGGAGGCTACCGCTCCTACATCGTGCTCTCCGCGCTGCTCATCGGCATCCTGTTCCTGCTCGAAGGGCTCCACCGTACCAAGGTGCTCGCCGTGGCCATCGCCCTCGGCGCCCTCACGCTCGGCCTCGTTCTCCCCAACGTCCGCAGCCTGCCCCTCGCCTTCCAACGATCGCTCAGCATCCTGCCGGTGGATATCGATCCCGTCGCCAAACACGACGCCCAGGGCACCCTCGACTGGCGCTTCGAAATGTGGAAGGCGGTCATCCCGGAGGTCCCGCAATATCTCCTGATCGGCAAAGGATTCGCCTACAGCGGCACGGACTACTACCTCACGCAGGAAGCCTTTCGTCGCGGCCTGATCCGCGCGTCCTACGAGGACACCATCATCTCGGGCAATTACCACAACGGCATCCTCACCCTGATCATCCCCTTCGGAATCTGGGGCGTCCTGGCCTTCATCTGGTTCTGCACCGCCGCCTGCCGCGCGCTGATCCGCAACTACCGCTACGGCGACACGCGCCTCAAAACCCTCAACCGGTTCCTGCTCGCATCGTTCCTGATGCGCCTCATTTTCTACGTCGGCGTCTACGGACAGTTCGACCTCGATATTGCGACCTTCACCGGACTCATCGGCATGAGCGTCGCCGTCAATGGCGGCATCCGCTCGCCCGTCGAGGCTCCCGTGTCGGCTCCGACCGCCCCCGCGCCCGAACCCACGTTCCCGCGTCGACGACGTCGCATCGGCCCGTCCTTGAATCCCGCCTGATCGCACCGGCGCCTCCCCGCCTCCCCCTCCCGCGATCCCGGCCTCCCGACCGATGGACCCCCATTTCCTCAAGCTCAAACAGGTCTGGGAGACCCTGGGCGATGAAGACCCGCTCTGGGCGGTGGTCAGCCGTCCCGACAAACGCGGCGGACGTTGGGACCTGCAGGAATTCCTCGCCACCGGCGTTGCTGATGTGGAGCGCTTCCGCCTCCTGCTCCAGCGCACCGCCGGTGCCCCCGACCGTTTCCAGCACGTGCTCGACTTTGGCTGCGGAGTCGGCCGACTCAGCCTCGCCTGGAGTCAGCATGCCGAACGCGTCACGGGCGTCGATATCTCCGAGCCCATGGTCACTCAGGCGCGCCGCATCGCCGAGGGCCGCTCCGGAATGACCTACGTGGTCAACCCGCGCCCCGACCTCTCGGTCTTCGCCGACGCCTCCTTCGACCTGTGCTTCTCGCACATCTGCCTCCAGCACATGCCCTGGGACCTCGCCCGCGGTTACCTGCGCGAGTTCGCCCGGGTCTGCGCCCCCGGCGGCTGGATCGCCTTCCAATTGCCCTCCGCACCTGCCCCCGGTTCCGGGGCGGCGTCGTTGCGTCAGCGACTCGTCGATGGACTGCCCTTCGGCCTCGACCGCTGGTACCGACGACTGCGCCACGGCAGTTCCACGGTCTTTGAGGTGTTCTACACCCAACCCGAAGTGGTCCTCGACACCCTGCGTGCAGCCGGCGCCGAACCGCTCCTCCAGGAACCCGACGACTCTGCCGGACACGGCACCTCCGGCTTCCTCTACGCGTTCCGCAAACCGGCCCGCGCCTAGTCCCCGCCGTCGCCCCGGCAATGGTCCCGAATCCCCTCCCCGCCCCCGTGGATCCCGCGGCGCCGCGCGTGCTCCTTCTCCACGGTGAAACGATCTTCTGCGCCGGCGCTCAGCGCATGCTGGCCTACTTTCTCCAAGGCACCCAGGAAGCCGGCATCCACGCCACACTCGCCCTCGCTCCCAGCCCCAAACTCGAAGCCCTGCTCCCCCCAAACCTCCCCACCCTCCCGCTTCCCTCCAACCAGCGCTTCAGCCTTCCCGGCCTCCTGCGCCAGACCCTCGCGGTCCGTCGCCTCGTGCGCCAACACGGCTTCCAAATCCTCCACGGCTGGACCGCGCGCGACTGGGAACTCACCGCGGCCGCCGCCCTGGCCACGCGTTGTCCGTCCATCGGTCTCCTGCACGATCACCCCGTCGCGCCCCATATCTCGCCCTCCCGCCGTCGCCTGATGCGTCTCTGCGGCACGCACGTGCTCTCGCGGGTGCTGTGCGTCTCCCATGCCGTGGCCCAGGCCTGCCGGGACCAGCGCTATCCCGCCCACCGCGTTTGCGTGGTGCACAATGGCATTCCCATGCCCCCCACCCCCGAACCGTCGCGTCGCGGACCCGTCGTGCGCCTCGGCTACCTCGGCGTGTTCTCCGAGCGCAAGGGGTTGAGGGTTCTCTTCCAGATCATCGACGAACTGGCGCAACACCTCCCCGCCGGCTGGGAACTCCATCTGGCTGGAGGCACGCAGGAGGAAGCCGGCACGCGCCTCATGGAGGAGCTCAAGGCCCGTTACGCCGATCGCGCCTGGTGGTCCCAACTGCACTGGCGCGGTTGGATCACCAACGCGCCCGCCTTCATCGCCGAGGTCGATCTCCTCATCATGCCGTCCTCCGAGTTCGACCCCTTCCCCACCGTCCTGCTCGAAGCCGGCGCCGCGGCCCGCCCCGTGCTCGCCGCCCGCGTGGGTGGCGTCCCGGAAATCGTCGAGGATGGCCTCACGGGATGGTGCTTCGACCCCACCCAACCCGCCGCCGCCGCGCGCCGCCTCGCGCAGTTGGTGCAACAGCCGGAATTGCTCCACGACGCCGGCGCCGCCGCGGGCGTCCGCGCGCGCGCGCAGTTCTCCGTCAGCACCATGGCGGCCGCCTACGCTCGTCTTTACCGCGAACTCGCGCCCCGCCAGGGCTCCTGACCATGCGCGCCGCCGTCGATACCAACGCCCTCTACACCACGCGCGCCGGAGTCGCCCGCTACGTGCGCGGACTGCTCTCCGGCCTTCGCACCGTGGCCGCCGGCACCTCGTGGGAACTGGATGAGTTCGCCTGGCCCGTCGAGAATTTCGGCTTTCAGCAGCCCTGGCGCGCGCTGCGCACGTTCTACCGCGAACTGTTCTGGGCCCCGTGCCTGGCCCCGCGCCTCCTTCGCCGAAACCGATTCGATCTGCTCCACGCCACCGGCGTGCCGCTCTTCACACCCCCACCCTCGGTGGCGCACGTCGTGACCGTCCATGACATCGGCTTCCTCCGCTTCCCCGAACGCTTCCGCGGCTGGCACCGCCGCATGGCCATCGAGGGATTGCGCCGCACTCGCTCCGCCCAGCGCGTGATCTGCATCAGTGAATTCACCGCGCGCGAGCTGATCGAACTCGCCGGCTTCCCCCCCGAACAACTCCGCGTCGTGCACAACGGATGCACGTTCGCCACCACCACCCCCCCCGCCTCGCGCCCGCGCCTCGCCCTGCCCGACACGTTCTTCCTCTTCGTCGGATCCCTCGAGCCCGGCAAGAACCTGAGCCTCCTGCGCTCGACCTACGAACTCGCCCAGTCGCGGCGCATCGAACTCCCGCCCCTGGTGATCGTGGGCGCACGCTTCGAAGGCCTCGCCGCCGAAGGCACGCCGCCCCCCCACTGGCACTACCTCGGACACCTGCCCGATCCCGCCCTGGTCTGGCTCTACCAGCACGCTCTCGCCCTCGCATTCCCCAGCAAATACGAAGGGTTCGGACTGCCCATCGCCGAGGCCATGTCGCTCGGCTGTCCGGTGCTGTGCTCCCCTGTCTCCAGCCTGCCCGAGGTGGCGGGCGACGCCGCCCTGCTCGCCCCCCAGGAGCCCGAGGCCTACCTCGACGCACTCCAACGTCTCGCCACGCAACCCGAACTCCGACTTGACCTCTCCCGCCGCGGACGCGCCCAAGGCGCCCTATTCACTTGGGAACGCTGCGCGCGCGAGACGCTCGCCGTGTACGAGGAAGCGGCACCGTGCCCTTCCTGACCCCACCGCCCCGCGCCACGGAGATTCCCAGAAACTTCAGACACGCCGCCACGATCCGTTCCGCAGCACGACCGTCCCCATACGGATTCCGGCGCTCCGCCATGCGGCGGTACGCCTTCGGATCGGTGAGCAATCGGTCGACCTCGGACACGATCCGCGCACGATCGGTGCCCACCAACCGCACGGTGCCCGCGTGCACTCCTTCCGGGCGTTCCGTGGTCTCGCGCATCACCAGCACCGGCTTCCCCAATCCCGGCGCCTCCTCCTGGATGCCGCCGGAATCCGTCAGCACCAGCGTGCTCCGCGCCATCAGTGACACAAAAGGCAGATACGAAAGCGGTTCGAGCAGGTGCACGTTGGGCAGGGCAGGACGGCCCCCCCGCACGCGGCCGAGGATGCGGTTCACCGGCTCCCGCACGTTCGGGTTGAGATGCACCGGGTACACGAACGCCACGTCCCGATGTCGCGCCGCCAGATCCGCAATCGCACGGCAGATGTTCTCGAATCCACCGCCAAAACTCTCCCGCCGATGCCCCGTCACCAGCACCACCCGGGACGCCCCCGTGCGTTCGATGGCTTCCCAGCCCGGGATCGGCACCGGCTCCGCCTCCACCCGCGCCCGTGCCAGGCGCAGTGCGTCGATCACCGGATTCCCCGTCACATGGATCGCCGTCGCCGGCACGCCTTCCCGCCGCAAATTCGCGCGCGACCAGGTCGTGGGCGCAAAGTGCATGGCTGCCAACCGCGTGGTCAGCACGCGGTTCGCCTCCTCCGGCCACGGCGCCGAGAGATCCCCGGTGCGCAACCCCGCCTCCACGTGCCCGACCGGAATCCGCCGATAGAAACACGCCAGCGTGGCGCAAAATACCGTGGTCGTGTCGCCCTGCACCAACACCAGGTCCGGACACGCCCGCTCCAGATACGCGTCCAAAGCCGTCAGCGCACGCGCCGTGAAATCCGCCAGCGTCTGACCGGCACGCATCAGATCCAGATCGGCGTCCGGCCGGATCCCGAACACCTCCAACACCTGGTCGAGCATCTGCCGGTGCTGGGCGGTGACACACACCTCGCACTCTATCCCCGGCGTGCGCTGCAACGCCAACACCACCGGCGCCATCTTGATGGCCTCCGGCCGCGTCCCAAACACCACCGCAATGCGTCGACGTTTCATCGTGCTCCCGTTCGCTGATAAAACTCCTCCACCCGATCCACGATCGTCTCCCACGAGTACTCGCGATCCACCTTCGCGCGTCCGTGCTCACCCAGTCGCCGCGCCAGCGCCGGATCCTCCAGCAACTGCGTGATGCGCCCCGCGATCTCCCCCGCCTCCTGGTTCACCAGGAACCCGTCCTTTCCCTCCTCGATGGTGAGAAACGGAATCCGACAGCCGATCACCGGCTTCCGCATCGCCCACGCCTCGATGTACACCCCGCCGATCCCCTCCTGCCGCGAAGGCAGCGCAAACACATCCGCCGCCGCCAGTGCCGAGGCTTTCAAGGGATCCATCGCGTCCACCCGCGGGATGTCGATGATGCGCGGATCCGCCAATCCCTTGATCTGGCGTTCGCTGTCGTTGTAGTGCGGCCCAATGAACACGAAGCTGGTCTCCGGATGCCGCTCCCACACCTTCGGCGCCGCCGCCAGCAACACGTCGAAACCCTTGTACGGAAGCTTCTGACCCAGGAAGAGCACCATGTTCTTCCGGATGCCGAACCGCTGACGAAACGCCGCCGCATCCCAGGAGGGAGCCAGCAGCGGCCCTACCCCGATCTGGCACACGCGGTCCCGCTCCACCCCCAACCGCACCATTTCGTCCGCCTCCGCCCGCGTGAAGACAAACACGCC
>JADLFD010000370.1 GCA_020845805.1 Verrucomicrobiales bacterium
CTCCGTCTCGGGCTTGGATAAACGCCCCGGACATCCTTGCGGGACCTGTTTTGAGTGCCGAAGAGGATCGCAATTCAGGGTGCATCCACAGAAGGCACACAGAGCTTCACAGAACGGGGAGGGGAGAATTGCGGGGTCGGCTCCGAGTCGACGTTCACACATCCGTGTCCCTCTGGGTCATCTGTGGATGACGCGGCCTGCGGCCTTCGGGAGGTGGTGGTAGATCGGGGTGCATCCACAGAAGGCACACAGAGCTTCACAGAACGGGGAGGGGAGAATTGTGGGGTCGGCTCCGAGTCGACGTTCACACATCTGTGTCCCTCTGGGTCATCTGTGGATGACGCGGCCTGCGGCCTTCGGGAGGGGGGGTAGATCGGGCTGCATCCACAGAAGGCACACAGAGCTTCACAGAACGGGGAGGGGCGAATTGTGGGGTCGGCTCCGAGTCGACGTTCACACATCTGTGTCCCTCTGGGTCATCTGTGGATGACGCGGCCTGCGGCCTGCGGGAGGTGGTGGTCAGGGCCTCAGGCGAAACTCCGCGGCGTCAAGATCCCCGCCCGGATCCAGACGGTCTTGCTCAGAGATAGAGCGCGCGTTCGAGATCGCGGAGCACGACGCTCAGGAACGGATATCGGCTACCCGGATCGGTCTCCAGACACTTCACGATGACCTTCTCCAGGGATGCCGGGACGCCGGGGTTCACCTCGCGCGGCGGGCGGAAGTCCCGACGGTCGAGTTGGCGGCGCAGGATTTCGTCGGGGGAATCGCCCGGGAACGGTTTCTCCAGGGTCACCAGTTCGTAAGCAGTCACGCCAAGTGCGAAGATGTCGACGCGGTGATCGAACGGTTGGCGCAGGAGTTGTTCCGGCGCCATGTAGGCGGGGGTGCCGGGGTTCTTGGAGGATTTCTTGGGCTGTTCCGGACGCGGTTGGGCGAGGTCGAAATCGATCAGTTTGACATTGGCGTTGCGGGTCACCAGGAGGTTCTCGGGCTTGAAATCCAGGTGCATGAAGCCTGCGTCGTGGACGAATTCGAGGGCGCGGGCGCTGTCGATCAGGATGTTGCCGAGGTACTCGTGCAGCAGGTCATCGCTGCGCGCGAGGAGTAGCTTCAGGTTGGAGGCCTCGACGTACTCCATGGCCAGGAACGGGGATCCCTCGATCTTGCCATGCTCGCGGTAGCCGATGATGAGCTCGCAGCCTTGGAGTCGCTGCAGGACCTCGCACCCGGCGAAGAAGCGGGCGCGCTCCGTGAAATTGAACAGGGAATCGTTGATCAACCGGCGGACGCAGACGGAGTTCCGTTCTGGATCGCGGGCGAGCCAGATTTCGGAGAAGCCACCCTGGTTGATCAGTTCCTCGAGACGGTACTGACCAAACATCTGCGGCAGTTGGATGGCGTCGGGATCGATGGCCCGCGAATCACTCATGACGTCAGCGCCGCACTAACACCCCCGTTGGCGGCGGGCCACTGGTTTTTCAGGCGCACAGGTGTCGTGGGCGCCATTGAGGCGGGGCACGGCGTTTCCTAACCTCACGTCGTGCGCCTGTGGACCGTCCTTCTACTTTACCTGGTTTGGGTCTTTGTCGGGGCGGGGGCATTGGCTCCCGCCTTGTGGTGGCTGGCGCATGGGTTGGCGGACTGGACGGGGGCGAACTGGGCATCGGCGTTGGCCGACCATCCGTTTCACCGGTACGTCTCGAGGTGTGTGCAGGTGCTTGCCCTGGTGGGGATGGTGCCCTTCGCGCGCGCATTGGGATGCCGGGGGGCGGCCGATCTCGGATGGCACCGTGAACCGCACTGGTTCCAACACCTGGGAGTGGCGGGCGGCCTGGGCCTGGCGTCGTTCCTGGCCGCGTTGGCGTTGGAACTCGGCCTGGGATGGCGCGAGTGGCGTCTCGATCTGGGGCTTGGGCTGGTGCTCCGCAGGGCGCTGGGCGGGGTGGTGGCTGGCGTTGCGGTGGCGCTGGCGGAAGAGACCTTGTTTCGCGGGTTGCTCTTGGGAGCGCTGCGTCGTGTTACCGGGGACCCGATCGCGTTGGCGATTTCGACGCTGATCTATGCCGCGGTGCATTTCCTGGAGCGAAGCTCCACCCCGGCAGTGGTGGAAATGGGGTCGGGGTGGGTTGCGGTGGGCCAGATGTTCGCGGGGTTCGGGGCGGCGGACCGCTTGGTGCCACGGTTCTTCACGCTGCTGACGGCGGGGGCGGCCATGGGGTGGTGGTTTTGGCGGACGGGCGGATTGCATGGGGCCGTGGCGTTGCATGCCACCTGGGTGCTGGGGATCAAGTTGCGCGGGGGGCTGACGCGGGCCGGGGAGGGGGAGTGGCACTCGCGTGGATCGGACTGGGTGGCGCTGGCCTCGGCGTTGGTGGTGTTGGCACTCACGATCTGGGTGCTGCGGCATCGCGGCGCGGGAAGGCAGGGCGAGGGACGGACCAGGGAAGAGTCGGGGGCTGAGTCAAACCAGCGGACAGTTACCTGAGAGATGACATGAGTTGTTGGCGGGCGAGCACCGAAGCGCTACACCCGCCAACGCTATGATTACCAACCGCAGTTCAGTTGACTCCCCTGTTCGGACCGGTCAAGTCGCGAACCCGAAGCATCA
>JADLFD010000371.1 GCA_020845805.1 Verrucomicrobiales bacterium
AGGGTGGAACCACCGCGCAGCGCGGGAGCCGGCAGGCCCGGAAGATTCAGGGCGCCGTCGAGGGAGGCGGTGAGGGTGAACGTGCCGTCGCGGCGCACGATCAGCGATCCCCCGGAGCCGGCGCCCAGCGTGTACGTGCGGGGTAGGTCGCCGAGGTTTTGGAGCGTGGGAAAGACGGTGAGTTGGAGCGAACCAGGGATCGCGACCTGGACCGTGTCGAGGGCGAGTCCGGTGCCCGTGAGCGTGGCGCTGAACTTCTGCTGACCCAGGCCGAGACGCGCGACCTCGAGTCCGGTGAGGTCCCGGATCGAAAGTGCGCCCTGGATGGAGACGGAGGCGCTCCACGGTTCCGTGGTGGACAGGCTGAAGGGCGTGTTGGTCGTGGCGCCGTGCACGAGGATCGCCAGATCCGGGCCGAGCATCCCCATGCGGAGCCGTGCGGGATCGAGTTGCAGGGAGGCCGCCACGCCGTTGGCGCCCGAGCGCACCACGGCCAATCGGCCGGCCATGGTGGTGGCGCCGGCCGTGAGCGGACGGATGCTGAGCAATTCGGATTGGTCGAGCGGGTGACGGAACACCACGGGATCGATCGTGCCGGAGCCGTGGAGGAAGGGTTCACCGACGCGGGGCTCGGTGTTGAATTCCAGGTTCGCGTTGCGAACGGTGGTGAGCACGAGCGGGAACTCGCCGACCTGGAGGAGTCCGGACAGCGCCGGGAGTTCCACCGGGTTGAGCTTGGGCGAGACGGCCAGTTCGGCATTGCTGACGGTGACCAGGTTGGCGAAGCGGAAGCTGCCCCGCAGTGCGATGCCCCCGTCGCGACGCGCGCGCTGCACCGGGGAGGTGGCCACCAGGCTGGGTTGGAAGCGCGGGGAGTAGGCGAAGAGCCCGGCGCTGGCGTTGGCGGTGGTCAGGAGGTTGGTGAGCGGCGCGGGGATGCGCAGGTTGTTCACCAGAAGTTCCATCGAGACCTTGGGCAGGGCGTCGGCCACTCCCTCCTCGACCTGCCGCAGCACGCCCGCCATCGCAGCGGGCGAGGGGGCGGGCTGCGCGGCGAGCCCGACCACGGTGGCCTGCAGGTTGGTGAAGAAGGTGCCGATGGGCAGGGGCGGCGCCTGCCGAATTTCGAAGGCGAGATTGGCGGACTCGAGGAACGACTTCACCCAGGAGTTGGTGGGCACGGAACCGGTGGCGCGCAGGAACGCGGGCGACGACACGGTGGCGGGCTGCAACAGGACCTCGGCGCGCGCGAGGGGGATGCCGATCAGACGGCCTTCCATCTGACCGCGCAAAAACGAGACCTGGAACGGGTAGGGATTGGCGAGGTTGGGTACCGAGAGGTCGAAGGTTCCGATGGCCTGCAACAATTGCTCGGGCGAGAGCGGCTGTCCTTCGGCGTCGGCGAAGAATGGCGGATTGGGTGCGGGCACGTAGAAGGCGAGCGTGCCGAGGTTGGTGGTCTGCAGCAGATAATTGCCGATGACATCCGCCGCGGCACCGAGGCGTTCCAGGGGATCCTGGGCGGCGTCGAAGACCACGCCCAACTCCGCGGGCGGGGCATCGACCAGGAGGCGGGGCAGGGCGATGCGACCCGCGCCCAGGAAACCGCCGTGCGGGAAGTAGTCCTTGGCGAAGGTGATGTTGCGGTTCTGCAGCGCGGCGCGCTGGGACGATCCTTCGGGGAAGGCGAGATGGAGATCGGCGGCGGAACCCTTCCAGAGCGGATTGGCGAGGAGATCGTTTTGGAGCGCGCCGAGCAGGAGGTCGAGTCGCGACGGGAGTCCGCGTTGTTCGGGGAGGACGAACGCCGGGGCTCCGGGGCGGGCGGGATGCGCGGTGAGGTTGGGGAAGATCGCGCGGCCCTCGCCATCCGCGAGTTTGAATCCAAAGGGATTCAGTTGGTACCCGATGGTGAGCGTGGCATTGGCGAGCAGGTGATCGAAGCCCGCGCGCGTGAAATTACCGAAGGCTTCGGGACTGCTGAGCCGGCCGTTGAGGGCATCGACCGAGGCGGCAACGGGATCCGGGAAACCGAGGCCGAAGCCGAGGGTGGCGCTGTCGAGTGCGGGGAACACGGGTTGGCAGACCAGGCCCAGGGTGGCGCCGCACAAGCCGAGGTTATTGACGATGTAGGTGGGCGAGAACGCGAAGCTGGCGGCGAGATTGGTCCGCGAAGCGCTGGCGCGCACCTCGATCACGCTGTCCCCGAGTGGAATGCCAAAGATCTTGGGTTGCACGGCGCCGCACAAGGCGAAGGCCGGAGCGAAACTCTGCAGGGCGTTCTGGGCTGCGTTGCGCCAGCAATCGGCGAGGCCGGGTGCGGGCGGCGTGGAGAGCACGTGCGCGACGAACCCGATCTTTTCCTCGTCGCTGAGCGCCGCGAGGGCCTGGTTGACGGGCTTCGACGCGTGCTGGGGCGCGACGCGCTGGAGCGTGGCGCGCACGGTGGTCTCCGCCATGCAACCTGTGAGCTGCGTGAAGGCGCCGAGGAACCCGGACACGCATCCCGGGCATTCGAACTTGGAACGCAGGGCGCCGAACTCGATCGGGCCCAGGGCGAAGAACGCATCGCCGCAATAGGAGGGATTGGGATCACCGCGCTCGTCGGTGACATTCACGAACGAACGCATGCGGCCGACAGGAACGCCCATGACATTGAGCGAGCCGACCAAGCCGGCGGATCCGCTGGAGCTGAGTACCACGCCCACGGTGCCGGAGAGTGCGGTGGACACTGCCGCATGCGAAAAGGTGCCGGCGAGTTTCACCGTGGCGTCCGGACACGGAACGCCGGAGTAGGCGGTTTCCACCACGCGATCGTAGATCGAGCCGCCTCCTCCTGCCGCGAGTCGGATCAGTTCCGAGAGCGTGGCCTCGAACTGGTTGAGTTGGGCTTCGATGATCTCGTTGAGTTGCGCGGCGCGGCTCGCGCCCAGGAGACCGGGATCGGCGCGCGGGATGAGGGGATCGATGCCCGATCGGAGGGAGGCGGCCACGCCGTCGCCCACCGCGGCCGGAGTGGCGCCGAGGCTTTCCACGAAGCCGCGCGTGACTCCGAACTGGTCCAGCGCCTTCGTGTCCAGGGAACTGAACTTCATGATCACCTTGGCTGGGAACCGCGCTTCGTCGGGATGCGGCTGGCACAGGATGTTCACGCTGGCGGGCGGGCAGTCACCGGTGGGGCAGGGGAACTCGGGCGCATCACCTGCCGCGGGCGTGGCCCCTGCGAGCGCGAGGGTGGGGCTGGGGCGGCGGGCGCGTTGGTATTCCCGTTCCACCTCGGCCTCGAGGCGCGTGCGAGCCAGGGATTCGCGGTATTCCTCCCAGGTCATGGCCGCCCCGGGACGGGAGGCGCCACGAGCGTGCGGCACGGCTTCGGAGGGGAGCGGACGGCCGTCCGCGCCAACCGGGTAGAACGTGGTGAAATCACACGGGTCGCCGTTGGAATTCTTGAACGAGACGCCGCCCTGCGCGCCGGTGAGCAGGAAGCCGGTCGGGCCGAGCGGAATGCCGGCGGGACCGGCGTTGGCATCAAGGCAGACGCCGATGGGGCCGTTCATGTCGAAGGCCACCAGCGCTTTCACGCCCACGTCATTGAGGGTGCCGCCGACGCGGCCGGCGAAGAAGAGGCCGGTGGGCGGCGAGGCTGTCTCGAGACCAGCCAGCGCCGGTCCGTCCTGGGCCGTGGCGGAGTCGAGTCCGCCAAGAAAGATCTCGCCGGTGAGCGTGAGCGGCGGGATCTCGAAATTCACCAGGCTGACGCCGAATCCGGAGAGCGTGGCTTCGAGTCGACCGTTGTTCATTCGGAGGGTGAGCCCCTGGACGGTGCCGGTGATCACGGGATTCGGACCCGGCGGGATGGCGGCCGTGGCGCTGAGGCCGAGCACGACGTTGTTGGGGAACAGCAGTTGGGGCAGGGGCAGTTGATCGTTGAGGAAGGTCAGGCTGCCGGCGGTGACATTGAGGGAGAGGCCGGGGGCGGCTTCGTACTCAGGATTCTGCGCCACGGAGAACCCGGCGAGAGTGAAGCGCGGCGCCGGCGCTCCGGTGAAGGTGAAGCGCGCGTCCTGCAGTCCGAGTCGCGGGCCGGCGGGTACGTTGACGTTGCCGGAAAGCCGCACGATGAACGGCTTCGACTCCGAGGCGGCGTACAGGTTGGTCAGGCCTTCGAGCGAGAGGAGTCCGTTGTCGATGAGCAGGCCCTGCGCGCCACCCAGGCGGAACGTGCCCCCGAGGGCGAGGTCGTTGAGTGCGATCTGCGGGGCACTGTCGGGTCCGCCGGAAAGGAATCCACACGTACGCAGGAAGACGCGCCCGCCGTTGGTATTGCCCAGGACCTCGGGAGGGACTCCGAACTCGAGCGCGCCATCGAGGCGGAAGAAGGGAGTGCCGGCCGCGGTTTTGGCCACGGTCAAGGCGGTGGGCAGCGAGCAGGCGTTGGCGGCGGAACCGAGCAGGGTCAGGTCGAAGCCGCCCTGTTGGAATACCCTGAGATTATCGCGGAGCCGGAGGGTGCCGAGTGGGAAGCCGTCGATGGCCCAGCTCGCGTCGGTGAGGTCGATACGGTTGGTCTGGCCGGGGAGCGGGATCTGGACCGTGGCCGTCAGGTTGGTGAGACGCGGGAGCCCGTTGCTGGGGAACTGCAGTTTCGCCTGGCAGACTTCGACGGCGAGATTGGTGAGGCCGGGGACACGCAGGCCGAGCCGGGAGAGGTTGAGTTCGCCGCTGAAGCTGGGTGTGGGTTGTCCGGGGCGGAAGGTGATGCGGAGGGGCGCCGCCGGATTGAGGGCGACCGCGGGTCCCACGGAGGCGCCGGGGACATTGCTCACACAGAGGCCTGGGCTGAAGAACTCGGGGAGCCGCAACGTGCCGCCTTCGATGCTGGCGACGGTGGCGTTGGCCTCGACGGCGAAGGTCACCACCGCATCGTCGACGGTCAGCCAGTAGTTGGAGCGGGTCACGCTCGCCGGCAGTGGTTTGGCTCGCGCAAAGAGCCCAAGCGATCCGCGCAGCGTGACCTTGCCGGTGGGCGACTCGGTGCCGAGCTCAAGTCCCCCGCCGAGGTCGAACAGGACCACGTCCTCGCCGAGTTGCAGGTTGTTGTCCTCGGCCAGGAGTTGGTAACCGAGGCGGCGTCCGGGTTCGTCGTAGAAGAGCGAGAGCGAAAGCGTCTGGGTGGTGACGTTGGAGGGCAGGGTCAGCGAGCCCGCGCCTTCGAAGAGCAATCCGCGGCCGGGCGCAAAATCGAGGTTCAATCCGGCGGTCAGGAAGAAGCCTGGGGTGGGGAGCGGCGTGGCGGCCGTGGCCTGCACGGTGAAGGAACCGTCGTTGGCCACCCGTGCGCGATCGATGGTGGCGGCGAGGCCGGCGTCCGGGAAAGCCAGCGCCCCGCCGAATCCGCCCTGGAGAAAGCCGGTCTGCCGGTTGAAGTAGAACTCGCCGAACACCCGATCGACACGCAGCCCCGCGGGCAGTCCGAACTCGGGCGAACGGGAGGCATCCTGGTCGGTGCGGAACTGCGCGACACGGTCCCGGGTCAGGGCGGAGGCATCCTGCAGAGCGAGATAGGACTGCCGAACGAGGCCGAGTCCGAACGCTTCCGTGGCCGGTGACGGGGTCGCGGCGAGCGCGTTCGACCGTCGCGGGGTGTGAAGACTGCGCGAACCGGGGGAGGAGGGCGTGGGCTGCGGCTCCGAGCCAGCGGGCGGATCTTTCTGGAGCAGGGTGGAGAGTCCGACCTTGAGATTGGCACGCACTTCGAACACGGCGCGCAGGTAGCGGAGGAGTTCCTCTTCGCTCTTCAACTGGCGCGTAGTGAGCCGGGCGGTTTCGAGGAGGTTGGTGGCGAGTCGGAGCGGGAGGATCGTCGTGCGGAGGTCGATGGACGTATTCCGAGTGGCGGCCTGGTCGATGAGGAGCTGCAGGTCGGCGAGCTGGGGCAGGAAGCGCACGGAGCGCTGCAGTTGTTCGAGGGGACCGATGGCGGGCGGGCTGGGGAGTTGTTCGTCGATGAATTCGAGCGCGAGCCGCACGCGCTGGCGGTACGCATCAGCGAACTCCGGCTCGGGCAGGAATGGCTGGAGGAACTGGAGGGTCTGGACGTCGTGCGGACGGAGTTCGGTGGAGAAATCGGCGCCCCCTTTCATGGCCTGGGCGACATCGAGGGCGGCGGTGTGGATGAGGTTCGAGACGCTGGCGCTGGGGGCGAGCCGGTTGAGCGTCACGGCCTGGCGTAACTGCACCACTTCCTGCTCCCAGTACCGAGGGTTGGCCAACCAGAGGCCGAAGGTGCCGCTCTGGTACTGGGCGAGATTGGCGCGCACTTTGGCGAGCAGGGCGTTGGCCACGATCTGGTTCAAGGGAGGGAGGTCCAGCACGGGGATGGCCTCGGGGTCGAACGACGCCAGCGTAGGGAGGAGGAGGAGTCCCTCGGCGAAGGAGGCGAGTTCACTCTCCAGTCGGTCCGCGGCGAGGGCCGGCGTCCCGGCGCCCTCGCGGATGCGGCGCAGCATGTTGGTGCCATGCGCGACGGCCCACTCAGTGTTGATGGGAAATGTGCTTCCGAGTCCGGCGACCTGGCCCGCGAGGCCGAGCGTCGGTTGCAGGAGGCGGAGACTGTCGGCGACTTGGAACGTGCGCAACCGGGTCGCGTCGATGCCGAACTCGCGGTCGGTACCGTTGATCAGGGCGTTGGTGAGACCGGAGCGCGCGTAGACTTCGAGCAGGACGCACTCGCCGAAGGGGGTGAAATCCGAGACCTGGAGGTCGTCGAGAGTCGACGTACAGTCGAGGTCTTCCCGTCGGCTGGTGAGGTCAGCGAGCAGGTTCAGCGTGCTGGTCAGGGTGGTCAGGAGCGTTTCAGCGCTGGGCGAGCCGGCGGTGACCGATTCGCAGTCCAGGAGGGAGCCACGGAGTTCGCGGAGCAGGGGCTGGACCATGGCGCAGATCTCTTCGTCCGGAACGGTGCAGTTGGTATCGCCCCGACGCTGGCATTCCGCCGACGCCTCGATCAGTTCGCGCGCGCGCTCGCTGATTTCGAACTGCTTCTTGGTGGCGGTGGCGATGCCGTTCTGGATGGCCTGCGCGCCGTGGACGCGGACCACGAGATTGGACGTGAGCGCGGGGCCGTTCCGATTGGTGACGGTCAGGGTGTAGGTGACCGTCTGGGCTGGGGCCAGACTGATCTCGTGCGTGCCGGCTTCGGGTCCGAATTCCAACCGCGTCTGATCCGTGCCGGTCAGGACAATCCGTTGCGCGTGGCGCGTGTCCCAGTGCAGTTGGATCCGCGAGCCGATCGGGATGCGGTTCGCATCGGAGGCGAAGGAGGCGAGACGCACACGGGGAGCGAGGACTTGGAGGCCCGCGAGTTCCCCGGCGAGCAGTTCACCGGAGAGGGCCGGGACGCTGGGAAGTCGTTCGGACACGACCAGGAGATCGGCGCCCGGCGCGGCGATCTCCGCGGTGCCGAGCGTGAAGTTGTCGCCGAGTGTCCAGAGTGTGACGTCCTCTCCGGCGTTGGGGCGGCGCAGGAGTTGGGTTTCGTGGCTGGCGGACGGAATCGCGGAGGACCCGCTGTGGACCAGGAATCGGCCCGACGAATCGCGTCCGGAGGTGATGAGGCCCAGGACGTAATAATATCCGGGGGGCAGGCCGCGCAGTCGCACGCCCAAAGAGGTGCCGGGGCCGGCGCCGGTCGGAAGTCCGGTGAGCGAATCCTCCATCAGCGTGGTGTTGAAGACGCCAGCGCGGCGGTTGGGCGAGGTGCTGGGGAAGACGGAGGTGACCGGCGAGCGGCTGGGATCCACGTTGAGGTCGGTGGCGGCGATGCCGCGTCCGACCGCGATGGAGATGCCATTCGCGACCGTGTTGTCGGCGAACCGCACGGCGGTGGATCCGAGCGGCCCGACATGGTTCCAGGTTCCGGGGTTATCAGGGAGCACCACGTCCCGCGTGGTGGTGAAGGGCACGGACCGGCCCAGGGCCTGAGCCGGCCCCGCGACGGCGGGTGCGGTGTCCGACTGGCCCAGGTCGAACTGCAGGACCCCGGCCAGCGAGGGCGGCGGGGTCAGGGTGGAGCCGGCGGGCGGGGGCGTGACGGGATCTGTGGAAGGGTCGCCCACGGCTTCACCGAGGCGTTCGGGGGAGGTGGTGTTGCCGTCGGAGAGGACGGCAAAGATCTGGGCGGCGGGCGCGAGGGTCTGCAAGGAATTCGACCGGGCCCCGAAATGGTTCTCGAGGGCGCTGAGTTCGGACCACGTGTCCAGCGCTGCGGTGCCCACGTCGGTGGGGGCGGGTTCCCCGAACTCGGAGCGTTCCCCGACGGCCTGTGCCGTGCGGTTGGTGGACAACCCGAGGGATCCGAGCGTGGCGCTCATTCCCGAGAGGTAGTCGGACCACAACTCCAGCCCGGTTTCGTCGAGCGCACCCTCGCGTTGGAAGGCCGAGGCGGGCGGGAACGAGGGGATGTGGGACGCGAGGTCATGGGCCAGCCCGATTTGCAGTCCGCCGGCTTCGAGGTGGAACTGGTAGATCGGGTCTTCGAGCTGGATCTGACCGCGGAAGAACATTCCGTTGGTGAGTTGGAAGAGGGCCGCGCCGGCGAGGCGGAGGCCTTCCCCGGGCGCCCAGCTCAGGTGCAGCGGCTGGGCGTCGGGCACGTGGGCGCGAAGTGCCGGGCTGTTGGCAGGCAGCTCCAGGTTGCCCGAGGCCGCGAGGTCGAAGGCGCCGGCGCTGCGCAGGGAGGCGTTCTGGACATTGAGGCGCGTGCCGAACTTGGGCAGTTGCAGCTGCCCGCGGAACGAACCGGCGAAGGTCTGATTGAGACGATGATAACGGACGGAGCCAGCGACCTCGTCCACGGAGATGTCGCCCGGAAGGAGGAGATCGACCCAGCCGGCCACGCCGCCGTTTTGCTGGATCATGGTCCGTGCGGTGCCGCGTGCGGACTGCAGGAGGGCGGCGACCTGCACGAGGGTGTTGCGCCGTGGGATCTGTTGTCCGCGCAAGCCCTGGCGATCTGCGGCGTCGAGGAGCAGGCGGGCCGCGTCATCGAGTTGCGACCACGCGCCGGTGTCCGTGGCCACTTGCCCCAGACGTGCGACCAGTTTGGGAAGCCGGACGGTCTCCCAGTCCACAGGCAGGGTGAAGCCGAAGCGGCGTCCGTACTCGGCGTGGAGCGTTCCGGCCTCGAGCAGTTCGAGGAGTTCGGCGAGGCGGTCGACGGAGGCGAGCGCGACGTCTCCGGTGGCGGTGGCGAGGCGGAGTTCCAGTTGATCGAACGCGCGGCGCAGCGGGCCGGAGGCGAAGGTGACCGAAGCGGGCACGGAGCGGAACACGGCGAGCAGGGCGCGCACCTCGGCGGCCTGGTTGTTCAGCGAACGCTCGCCGAGCGGTTTTTCGAGGTCGGCGGTGAGCAGGACGCCGAGGCGTTGCAGGTAACCGGCGAGGTCTGCGACGTCGGGCAGCGCCGCGAGAGCGGGGGCATTGGGGAAGATGGCGAGGTTTCGTGCGGCGATCAGCTCGACGAGGTCCTGGAGGGCGAGGACGAAGGCGGGGGAGTCGCCACGTGCTTCCGCGGCATTGAGCTGCGCTTCGGAGCCGAGGAAGAGCTGGGTGGCGAGCTGGCCGAGGGCCTCGTCGAGCAGCGTGGTTTGCAGCGTGACGCCGAGGATCTGGGCGTTGGCCATCAGGTCCACGAGCTGGTGCACATGTTCGGCGGCGGTGAAGCGGTCGAGGTTGCGGATGACGGGGTTGTTGACGGGGGTGAATTCGTCGCTGCGAGTGACGCCGAGCGAGGAGGTATAGCGCTGGGCAAACCGGTTGAGCAGGTCGGGGATGCCTTGGTCCAGGAGCGTGCTTGGGGGGAGTCCGGCCTGTTGTCGGAGGGCTTCGGTGTCGAGTACGGAGCGCAGGGCGCGGGTCAGACCGCCGACCGACGCGACGGCGTCCGGATCCGCGAGGCGGGCGAGGGTGGCGGCGTCTGATTCGGCGAGGGCCAGGTCGAGCTCGGCGCGGGCTTCCGGGGTCGCGGTCATCCCGCCGGTGGTGAGGGCGGTGCGCAGACGGGTGAGGGCCAATCGTTGGGCGACCGCGCTCTCCAGGTCGTGAGCCCCGGAGGCGGTCTGGCCGGCCTGGCGGACGAGATCACGGATCAGGTCGAGTGGCAGACCGGCCTGGGTGCTGGCCAGGGCGCTGAAGGCCCAGGATTCCAGCACGCTGCCTGCAGCGTCGAACGCGCTGGGGGGCATCGCGGGCTGGGCCCCGGTGGCGCCGAGTCCGGACTCGGCCGCGGCCAGCGATCCGGAGAATTGCGCGAAGGCGTTGCGGAATGCGCTCAGACAGCGGGTGGCCTGGGTGAGTTGGGCGTCGGCGGACTGGGCGGGAAGGCAGGCGGACGCATTGTTGGGCAGCAAGTCGGCGAGACTGCCCAGTGCCTGGAGGCGAGCGCGATCGGCGCTGATGGAGAGTTGATAGAAGGGATCGTCGAGGCGGACATCGGCGCGGAAGAATCCCCCGTTGGGGAGGCTTACGCCCGCGCTGCCGTTCAAGGAAATCTGGCCATCCGGACGCAGCGTCAACCAGAGCGGGCTGCCTGCACCGACGAAGAGGCGCGTGGGATTCTCCGAGCCGTCGGGCAGTTGGAACTCGCCCTGGAAGGGGAGGGAAACACCGCGCGAACGTGTGAAATCGAGTCGGAACTCCGGGTAGTCGCCAGAGTCGGGCGGCAGTGGCACGCCGGATTGAGCGAGGCGAAACCGGGCTCCCAGGATTCCACCGTCATCGACCGCGCCGGCGGTCCATTGGAGTTGGAACCGATGGTACAGGGTGACGGGCAGGCCGCGGTCGGCGGGCAGGTCGAACAGCGCAAGGATCTGCGCCACCGAGACCGGGCCGATGGGGAGTTGTCGGGCGGGGGTGGCGTTCCGTTCGAGTAGGGCGGGAAACTGCAGCGGATAGCCGGCGCCGAATCCGGCTTGCACATGCGTGAATTCGAGCACCTGACGGCCCTCGATCCGGCGCAGGAACACCCCGCTGGGAAAGCGCAGAAAGAAACCCGCTCCAGCTCCGAAGAGACTGCGTCCTCCGGGGCGGTACTCGACTGGGCCCCAGGTTTCTGGGGCCACGGCGGGGACAATCCCGCCCTCGACCGGCAGTCCGTTGGTGCCCAGGGGCACGAAATGGTCCGGGTCCACCAGCCCCAGGGGGAATACCGGCGAGTTGGCGAAATTGCCCGCCGCATCGTAAGCCCGCGCCAGGAGGAATCGCGCGCCGAGTTGGTTCGGGTCGAGACCGATGACGAAGGACCAGGTATCGCCGGCGCCGGTTCGCTGCGCGTCGCCGAGGGACTGGATCCCGTTGAAGACTTCCACGCGCGTGACTCCGAGATTGTCGGTGGCGGAGACGGTCAGCGTCGCGGCGGGCGCGAGGTTGGCCGAGGTGAAGCGGGCGTTGATGGGCGAGATGACTGGGGGTTGGTTGTCTTCGCCCGTCTCCTCCAGTTGCACGACCCGATAGAATCCCTTGGGGGCGGTCACCGCCGACGGAGCCTCGGCGGTTGTCAGCGGCGTCGTGGCGCGCACCATGGCGACGTCCGACCACGCCGGAATCGCGGGAACCCCAAGGTCGGCGGAGTTCCATCGCTGCAGCTTGTAGAGGCGTCCGGGGACGCTGGTCCAACGAAGGCGCCAGGCACCTGAGGGCAGTCGCTCGGGGGGGATCTCGATGGCGAAGGCGCGTGGGTCGGGGTTGGCTGGGCTTTGGGCGGACAGATTGCGCGCAGAGTACGCGACCATCAGAAGTCCGAAGCCCAAGCCGAGAACGGTCAGAGCCCGGCGAAGGGGGGTGTTGGGGTCCATGGGGTGGCGCCTGGAAGGCTTGAACGGGACAGGGGCGGTGGCGATTCCCTGCCTGCGTCCAAACGAGGGCCTTTGCTGCCTGAAAGCGCGTTTGCCCGTCAAGGTCGGTCGGGATTTAGATCCACTCCCGGAACCTCGAGCCCGGGGTGTGGGCGGCTCTTAATCCGCCCTTCATGCGGTCGGGTGTACGTTGAGCCCATGATGAGCGCGCGATCGAGCGACCGGGACTCACGAGGGGTTTGGGTGCGGCAGGGGGTGGTTAGGAGGTTGGCTCGGTCCACGCCGGCCGAGGCGGAAGCCCGGCGGGGACTGCTGACCTGGCTGGTGATCTGCGTGGCCCTGATGGGTTGCGGCTACCTCGCGCGCGGGGCCGAGGGGAGTCTGGTCACCGCTCCGAGTGCCACCGGGCTGACCTTGCGAGTGGATGGCGATGCCGACGACGAGTGGCGCCTCGAGCACTCCACCGACCTCCTGACGTGGGAGTCGCTGAACGGCGTCGGCTTGGTCATGTCCGGCAACGCGACCAACGCGCAGTCGGTGTCGGTCCCCCTGGACCCGGGGGCGCCCCGGTTCTTCCGCGCGCGGCGCACGGAAGGGCTCTTCGATTCCTCCCTCGTCCGGACCTTCAGCCTAACGTTCACGCAGGCCACGTGGCAGACCATGCTGGCGGCGAACTATGGCCGGAACACCAACCTGGCCGCGTTGCTGGAGTTCAACGGGCGCCGTTATCCCGGTGTGGGCGTGCGGTACAAGGGGAACTCCTCCTACAACATGGGCGGCGCCAAGAAGTCCCTGAATATCGAGATCGACTACCTCGATCCCAAGGCGGACGTGATGCGTTACGAGACGATCAACCTGAACAACGCGGCCGGGGATGAGTCGGTCATGCGCGAGCCGCTCTATTTCGACATCATGCGCCGCTACACCGTCTGCCCGGCCGCGACCTTCGCCAAGCTCTACATCAACGGGACCTACTGGGGCCTCTATTCCTGCGTGCAGCAGCAGGATGGCGATCTGGTGGACGAGTGGTTCCCGAGCAATGACGGCGATCGCTGGCGTGCGCCCAATGTGGGCGGCGGGGCGGGAGCCGGGGGCGGATTCCCCGGCGGGGGAGGGCGTCCGCCAGGCGGCGGCGGTGGCGGAGGAGGAGGAGGATTTGCCAGCGGCGCCTCGGCGCTGATGTATCTGGGTGCCACCGCGGCATCCTACCTATCGAGCTATGAGCTCAAGCACACGGCGGATACCAACCTTGCTTGGGCGCGAGTGGTCCACGCCGCGGACGTGCTCAACAACACACCGGCCGAGACGTTTCGCGACCAGGTAGAGGAGGTGCTGGCCGTCGATCGATGGCTCTGGTTCCTCGCGGTGGAGAACATTTTCGCGGACGACGACAGCTACTTCAACAAGGGCGCGGACTACATGTTCTATTACGAGCCGGAGAGCGGTCGCATCCATCCGATCGAGCACGATGGCAATGAGTCGTTTGTTTCTGCCGACGTCGCCATGACGCCCGTGCAGGGAACGGGCAACGCCAATCGGCCGGTCATCAGTCGCCTGCTCGCGGTTCCCGAGTTGCGCCAGCGATACCTCGCGCACCTGCGCACCGTCTTGGAGGAGTCCTTCCACCCTGATGTTCTGCAACCTCGGGTGGACGCGTTCCGTGACCTGACGGCCGCCGATCTCCTCACCGATACCAAGAAGAACTACACCATGGCGCAGTACACGAACGACGTGAACAGCCTCAAGACCTTCATCCGGCAGCGGTACCACAATCTCACCAACCACGCCGAGTTGCGTCCCCTGCCGCCGATCATCCAGGCCGTGACTCCGCCCGCCGATCCCGTCCTCGTCGGCACCACGCCCTTCGTCACTGCCCGGGTCACCGCCCAAGGCACCAACGGGATTTCCTCGGTCTGGCTCTATCACCGCGGCGCCGCCTACGGACGCTTCCAGTCCGTGGCCATGCTGGATGACGGTGTTCACGGCGACGGGGAAGCCGGAGACGGAACTTACGGAGCCGTCACCACCAACTACCCCGCCGGCACCAAGGTGAGGTTCTATGTCGAAGCGCGTGCCGCCAATCCGGCCCAGGCCGCCGCCTTCTCTCCGGCGCGCGCCGAGCAGCAGACCTTGGATTACCGCGTGCGCGTGGTGACCGCCACGGAGTCCCCCGTGGTGATCCATGAAATCCAGGCCTCCAACGCCAGCACCCTCGCGGATCCTCAGGGTGAGTACGACGACTGGATCGAGTTGCGCAACGTCACCGATGCGGCGGTGGATCTGACCGGACGCTACCTGAGCGACGAACCGAACAACCCGCGCAAATGGCAGTTCCCGGAAGGCACCCAGATTCCCGCCGGCGGGTTCCTCCTGGTCTGGGCGGATGAGGACGGTTCCGACACACCCGGACTGCATGCCAGTTTCAAGCTCTCGGCCTCCGGCGAGACGGTGATGCTGACGGATACTGACGCGCGGTTGAATGCGGTGCTGGATTCGGTGAGCTTTCCCGCGCAGGCCACCGATCGTTCCTACGGTCGATCCGCCGCCGATGCGGACCAGTGGGAGACCCTGAATCCGACGCCGGGCGTGGCGAATCCGTGACCGCCCGGGCCTGGGCCAGGCAACGGAGTGGTCTCCGACGCGCGGACGCCGCGGAACGCCTGCGGCCAGCGTGCCGAGAGACTGAATCATGAAACGCAGCCGGTGGTTTTCGGTGGTGATGAAGAGGACGGCCGCGCTGATGCTCCTGGGTGGGTCCGGGATCTCCGGCGTGGCCGTCGAATTGTCGGGCTGGGATGCCGAGGGCGCGTTGACCTGGAAGGGCGCCCTGGCTCCCGGGATCGCAACTGTGGAGACGGCCCCTTCGGCGTCCGGCCCGTGGACCCCGGTGCGCAACGTGTTTTCGCTTTCCTCGACCGGTTCCGTGGCCCTGGCGCGGGAGAGCGCGACGCAATTTCGTCGTGTCCGCTCCGATCTCATGGAACCAGGAGCCGCGGGGTTCAGGACTTTGGTGGGAGCGTATGGACTGCTCGAGACGATCGCGGGCAACGGCGCTGGCCAGGAGGATCCGGTCAGCTATTGGAGCGAGTTTTACGAAGGTGTTCCTGGATCGTGGGCGGCGTTGTCCCGACCCCACTACGCCATGGCGGACCGCACGGGGCGCGTCTTCATTGCCGACAAGAACAGCCACTCCGTCCTGCGGGTGGATCTCGACGGCACGATCCACACCCATGCGGGATCGCACGAGGGCGGCTTCGAAGGTGAAGGGCCGTTGGCCGCGACGCAGATGAAGCTCCGGTTCCCCAACGCGCTCTGGGTGCGCGGCGATGGGACGGTGTACGTGCTCGACACGGGGAACGGGCGGGTCCGGCGTGTGGATCTCGAGGGCACCATGCAGACCCTGTTTGTCGCGACCTCGAATGGAGGTGAGTTGGAAGGAGGACGCACGCTCTGGGTGAACGACACCGAGACCCTCGCCTACTTCGGCGCCGAGACTCGGGTGCGCAGTTGGACGCCTTCCGCTGGCCTCAGGACGGTGGCCTCCGGGTTTTCTGAGATCGGGAACCTTTGCGTGGAGGCGAACGGCAACCTGATCGTGGCCGACCGCGGCGCCCATTACGTGTATCGGGTCACGCCCGCGGGGGTGCGCTCCATCCTGGCGGGGAACGGCAAGACCTCGGGAGGCGGTCACGGTTCGCCTGGACGTTCGACGGGGCTCTACGGCGTGCGCGGCGTGTGGCCCATGCCCACCGGCGGGTTTCTGTTGCTCACGCACGACGGCTGCCAGCTCTGGTACCTCGATGCCGGGGGCACGATCTGGCGGCTGCTGAACGGAGATGGCGGGCGCACGCATGCGGGTGACGGGCTGCCGTTCTATTCCGCAGAGCCGCGCATCAGTGAAGGGCGCAGCGTGACCCTGGATCCCCAGGGCAATATCCTCGTGTGCGAGAGCGATTGGGGCTACGTACGCCGCATCCGGTTTGAACGGTTGCCCGATTAGGCGTGGCTGCGTTTCGATCCCGGATGCCGTCCGTGAGGTCGGTCCGGGTTCTGGAGCCTGGAAGGCGGGAACGTCGTCGGCCTCAGTCTCGGCTGCGTCGTGGCATGCATCCGGCGCCTTGGTCGGGACGTTCTTGAGATGGCGTTTCACCTGCGTGCATGAACTCAACCTTACGCTGGCACCTGGGCCTGGTCGTGCCGCCGATCAGCGGGCACTTGAATCCCGCGCTCAGCGTGGCGCGTGAACTGGTGGATCGCGGGCATCGGGTCACCTGCTTCGGATTGTCGGATGCCCGAAGGCATGCGGACGCGGCCGGCGTCGGGTTCATCCCAGTGGCCGCGCGGGAGTTTCCCGAAGTGACGGTTCCTACCTGGATGCGAGCCCAGGGCGAACTGGCCGGGCTGAAGGCGATGCGGTGGATCCTGGGATGCCTTCAGCGTGAGAACCTGGCGTATTTGCGTGAGCTTCCGGTCGCCTTCCAGAGCGCGGGGGTGGAGGGCGCCCTGATTGACCAGCTTGCCTTCGGGGCAGCCTCGGTGGCGCAGCACCGGAAGCTTCCCTACGTCACGCTCTGCAACGCGTTGCCGGTGCATGCCGATCGGTCGGTGCCCCCGTTCGCCACGACCTGGGCGCCGCTTCCGCCTCGATGGGAAGCGCTCCGGTCGGGAATTGGCATGACGGTACTGCGTCCGTTGCTCACGGCGCATTGGCGTTCCCTCAACGCGCAACGCCGGGCTTGGGGTTTGCCGGACATGTGTCCCGAGACCATGGCGGATTCGCCGCGAGCGGTCTTGTCCCAGCAGCCGCGCGAATTTGAATTTGGAGTCCGAAAGCTCCCGGCGCACCACCACCTGACTGGCCCCTGGGTGCGTCCCACCAACCGTGGCGAGGTGGCCTTTCCGTTCGAGCGCCTGGACGGCCGGCCGCTGATCTATGCCTCGATGGGGACGTTGCAGAATCGGATTGCTTCGGTGTTCCGCACCATCGCCGGCGCCTGTGATGGGTTGGGCGCTCAACTGGTGATCGCGCAGGGCGCGCGGGATGCCGAGCCGCTGGGCGAGTTGCCGGGGAATCCGATCGTGGTCGGGTTCGCACCCCAACTGGCGCTGCTGAAGCGTGCGTCCCTGGTGATCACGCATGCCGGACTGAATACCGCCTTGGAGACCCTGGCGCACGGAGTGCCCATGGTGGCCATCCCGGTGGCCAACGATCAGCCCGGGGTGGCGGCGCGGCTCCGCGCGGCTGGGGCAGGTGAGTTGGTCCCCTTCTCACGTCTCAGCGTCGGGCGCCTTCGTGCCGCGGTGGCACGGGTGTTGTCTGTACCGACTTACCGCGAGTCGGCGCAACGCCTGGCGCGGGAGATTGGCCGCCGGGACGGTGCGAGCTGGGCCGCTGATGTGATCGAGGAGAGCCTGGCGAGAACGGGGAGGGGCGGCCAGACCGACGAGCTTGTCGGATGCTCTGGGGCTCGCTAGGCGACCTTCGGCAGCTGCCAGGGGTCGCGTCGGGGGCGGTCCAGGAGTTTCGTGGCTTCGGCGTCACCCACGAAATCC
>JADLFD010000372.1 GCA_020845805.1 Verrucomicrobiales bacterium
GCGTTCAGGGAGTGGAGGCGACGCGCGTGGGGCGCGGGGGGGAGAGTTCGAAGGCACCCTCGCGCTGGAGCGAGTAGATGACGATCGCCTGAGTGGCGTGGTCGGCGGCCGGGTCGCGGATGCGCGCGGCGGTCACGGCCCGGTCCCGAGCGTTGTCGTCGGGGCGGAACCGTTCGTGGAGGGCGCGGTGGTGGGTGGCTTTCGATTCATCGCCGAGCTGCGCATGGAGGAGGCTGAGATTGTAGTGGGCGGTGACGTTTTCCGAATCGATGGCGAGCGTTTGTTCGAAGCGGCGGATGGCTTCGTTGAGGTAGCGATCGCGTTCGGGACGGCGTTGGGGGCCGCGTTCGAGTTTGGCGCGTTCGAACAGCGTCTGACCGAGTTCGTTGATGACCTCGTAATCGCGGCTGAAGTCGAAGCCGCGGCGGTCGAGTTCCGGGTAACGATCCTCCAGGATGCTGGTGAATTCGGAGATGGCCTTGTCGAGGAACCCGTTCTGTTTATTCACGAGCCCGTTGAACCAGGCGAGGGTCCAGCGCGGGGCGGGCGGGTTGAAGACGTTGGTATCCGCGGCGCGTTGCAGCGCGGTGACGGCCTCGTTGAGGCGGCCTTCCTTGAAGTAGACGCGGGCGAGGTTGACGGGGCCGTCGAAGCGGCCGAGGCGTTCGACCTGGGTGAACGCGTGCGAAGCCTGGATGAGTTCGCCTTTCTCGCTGCCTTTGTCGCCTTTGTTGAGGAGGCCGATGCCGTAGTCGTTCCAGCGTTGCCAGGGCGGGATGGCGGAGGGCGGGTTGGTGACGGAGCGGGCGGTGGCCATGCCTTCGACCGGGAACGACAGGCGATCCTTGGAGATGACGCGGATGGGCAGGTCGTTGGTGACTTGGAACGGTGCGCCGTTGGTGTAGCCGCGTCCGAACACGTAGTTGTAGTAGATCGTATCGAACTTGCGGTAGTTGAGTTTCACCTCGAAGTCGATGGGCGCAGTGAGTTCCTCATCCGGGACAGTGAAGGCGTAGTGGACGACAAATCCGGCGCCGGGCGGGATCTGGTTGTTGTAGAGCGGCGTGAAGATGTCCTGCGCGTTGCGGCGATCGACGCGGTTTCCGTGGCGATCGAGCATGTAGACATTCACGAAGTGGGACCAGGGATCGGTTTGGCCGTGGGAACCGAGGCCGCCGCTGCGGGCGATGACGCGATCGCCGCTGCGGCCGAGGACATCGACCCAGACCTCATTGGAGTCGACGGTGCCCTGGGTGAAGATGTGGGCGAGGCGCGCGGTGCGGAGGACCACCTCGAGCAGGTAGGTTTGGCCGCGTTTGAGGAGGGGCACCTCGGGGCGCAGCGGGGCGAGGAGAGGGCTGTCGATGGTGCCGCCTTCCTTGACGCCGAAGATGTCGACGCGGACGGAGTTGGTGCCGAACTCCGCGTGGCGCGCGACGATTTCGGGTTCCTGACGCAGGTGGGGCAGGGCGTTGTTGGCGGACGGGAAGAGGTGATCGTGGATGAAGCGCGTGTTGGTGTTGGTGGGGTTGAAGAAGTTGGCGCCGAAGTCCTGGGAAGCCTGGAGCGGCATGTGGCAGTTGTTGCAGTTCGGTTCGGCTTGCGGAGGGTAATAGAACGAGCGCGCTCCGTGGCCGGCGCCGGAGAGGACGAAGGAATCGTAGTGGTTTTGGCCGCGCAGCCAGTCCTTATACTTCGTGAGTTCGCCGGGGAGGTTCACCTTATGGCAGGTGCTGCAGTACTCCTCCGTCTTCATGAAGGGCTGGAGGAACATGCGTTTGTGGAACTCGGGCTTGGCCTTGACCAGCTGGTTGTTGATCCACTGGAGGACGCGGTTGGTGGAGTACGCGAAAGGGTAGTGGATCGGCTCGTCGATGGTGTAGTCGGCGTTGCCGGTGGTGCTGTCGACCGAGGTGATGGCGTGGCAGGCGGTGCAGGTGATCCCGGCCTGGGCGGTCGGGTGGTTGGTCATGTCGAACGACGGGTCGTCGAAGGCGCCGCTAAAGAAAGGGACGGGATCATGACATCCGGCGCAGAAGCGGGAGGCTTTGACGTTGTTGTCGCGCGACATGGCGACCTGGCGGGTTTCGATGACGCTGGCGAGGTAGAACGGATTGTTGAACGAGCTGAAGCGGTGCGAGCTATGGAACCAGCCCTGGTAGGAGTCCTCGTGGCAACGCTTGCAGTAGTCATCCATCATCATCGTGGCGGCCGGGATGAAGTTGCCCGAGGCGGTCTTGGCCGAGGAGGGCTGGAAATATTTCGCTCCTTCGCGGGAAGCGGTGAGATTTTTGGCCGGGTGGAAGGAGTGCAGGAGCACCATGGCCAGCACGGCCACCGTGGCGGCCCCCGCCCAAAGCGCGCCGGACCTCCATTTGATACGGGGACCGGCCAGGCGATGCAGCACGTAGAGCCAGATGCACAGGAACGGCGTGACGACGTGAGCCCAGTAGGCAAGTGAACGAAGGCGCGGGTCGGTGAGGCCGATGTTCTTGAACTGGAAAAGGTCGATGCGGGTGAGGGCGACGCCCGAGACGAGGACCACGACGCCGACCAGGAAGAGGGCGTAACCGACGAGGACGGCGCGCCGGTTCGGGCGATCCTTGGAGTTCTTCATGTGCACCAGGCCGAACACCAGGTAGGGCCCGAGCAGGAGCACGCCGAGGACCAGGTGGAGCCCGAACATCACCTGGTAGAAATAGTTCTGATACAGGGTGGGGCGGTTGACCCACTCGAGGAACGTGATGGCTCCGAGGTAGGCGGAATTGGCGCCCAGGACCGCCACCAAGGCGAAGACGACACCCAGGAGCACGCGCAGGCGGGGGCCGATGGCGCGTTGATATTTGCGCCGGCCAGGCGAAGCGGCGGGGGGTGGGGGTGGTGCGCTAGTCATAATACGGCACCCGGCGGTGGGCACGGGCGTTCCGTGCCATGGTGCACCCCGGGAAATTGCGACCGGCGAGTATGTTGGTGACCTGCCGATCGGCTGGTGTTTAGGGGTGGAGTGCTGGTTTTGCGGGGTGAGTTGACGCTGGGGCGGGGTGGGAACGGGATGCGGGCGAGTTCCGTCGGCCGGGTCAGGAGAAAGGAATTGCGGCGAAGGCGCGGGCAGAGAGGCCTGGGCGTGAGCGGAAAGGAGTCAAAATGTGACTCGCCGAGGCGCGGGGATCTGGTAAGAGGAGCGCGACACAACGGATGAAGGAATTGCGCCAATCCAGGGGGAGGCGCCTCCGCGTGCAGCACGGGGGCATGGGCGGGTATACCCTGGTGGAGGTTTTGGTGGTTTTGGGAGTGATCGCGATGCTGGCGTCGTTGTTGCTGCCGGTGCTGGCCCAGGCGCGCCAGCGCGGTCAGGCGGCGGTGTGTCTGGCCAATCACCGGCAGCTGGGACTCGGGCTTCATCTGTATGCTTCCGACGCGGAGGATCGGCTGCCGCACAACTTCGGGGCCGGCGGCACGCGGGAAGCGGTGGTCTCGGGTCGCTTCGACAACTGGGCGAACAGCCTCTTGAACTGGGAGTTGGACAGCTCGAACACCAACGTCGCCTGGCTCAAGGCGGGCGGGCTGGGTCCCTTCCTGGCGGGCGGCGTGGGGGTGATGCGATGTCCTTCGGACCGCGTGCTGAGCAGTGTTCAGCGCTCGGCGGGGTGGTCGGCCCGCGCCCGCAGCGTCTCGCTGAATGCGATGGTGGGCCATGCGGGTGAGTTCATGGAGGGGTACTCCAACACCAACAACCCGGGGTATCGCCAGTACCTGCGATTGGGCGACATCCGGGCGGCGGCGCAGATCTTCACCTTTATTGATGAGCATCCGGATTCGATCAACGACGGCTACTTCTTGAACCGCGTGGAACTGAGCGAGTGGCTGGATCTTCCGGCGTCGTATCATGGGGGGGCGGCCAACCTCTCGTTCGCGGACGGGCATGCGGAGTCGCGACGGTGGCGTTCGTTCTCCACGCGACCTCCCTCGCGTCCCGACGCCGCGCGGCTGCCGATCGAGTTAGCGGACCACGAGCGTACCGACTACGACTGGCTGTTGAGCCGGACCACCATGCGCCTGGGCGTGAGCGCGGCAGACCGGAACTAAGTTGGCGGGCGGCGTGAGTTCGCCGCGCACGCCGGGTTTGGTGGGCCGTTCCTCGGGCAGGAAGCGCTTCAGGACTTCGGGGCTGGTGGCGGCGGCGAGGACAAAGACCCGGGAGTCGGCAGTCCACGAGGCGGTGACGAGGCGGCTGGTTTGGCCGAGCGCAGGGAGAGCTGGAGCGCCGGCGACTTTTGATTCCGTCACGAAGAGGTAGAGCATTCCCACGTCCGGAGCACGCAGGCAGATCATCGAGACGGGGCGCCCCTGCCAGGAGAGGATGCCCCCGCCGACCGGGGTGGCGGCGTTCAACGCAGGGGGAAGGACGAATTCGGAGGGGGCGGCGTGCGTGCGCAGATGGTTTCGAATGACCTCGAGATCCGGGGACTCGAGATCCATTCGGTATTCACGGATGGCGGCGCGGGCCATGCGATCGCGGAAGATTTCGAAGCCGGGGTCGGCGGGCGGTCGCAGGAACAGGAAGGCGAGCGCAGTGGCCAGGGCGGCCAGCAGAGCCGCGGTGGCGAGCAGCCAGCGGGCGCGTTGGAACACGGGGCGGACGATGACGGGCGAGGGCGCCAGGGACGCCGGGGAGGAGCGGAGGACCGCGAGGCGCTGGCTCAGCTCAGGCGGCACCGGGATGGCGCGGAGCGCGAGGCGGACCCCGGTTTGGAACTGGCGATGGGCTTCGAACCAGGCGGCGAGTTGGGGATCCGCAGCGACCGAGGCGAGGGCAGCCGCGTGTTCCGAGTGCGACTCCGAGTGCGGATCCCGGGTCGGGTCCTGAGCCGGATGCGGGTCCGAGCCTGGATCGGGCGGCGGGCGCCAGTCGAGCAGGGTGCGGCGGGCCTGTTGGGGGTTCATGGGCGGGGCTGGGGAAGGGGATTGAGCAGGCGCTGCAGCTGCGCGATGCCACGGGAGACGCGTGACTTTACCGTGCCCACCGGCACCTCGAGGATGGCGGCGATCTCGGGGTAGGAGTAGTCCTCGAGGTAGAAGAGAGCGACCGCGGCTTGGAAGGGCTCATCGACCGACTGGAGGGCATGGAGGACCGTGCTGGAGTCGGCGACCTGGGCGGCGGCGGGGGGGAGTTCGGGGAGTTCGGACTCGGCCTCGGTAATCTCGGAATGCGGGAAGCGCAGGGTCCGTCGGCGTCGGGCATTGGCCTCGCGGAAGAGCGTGGTGAAGAGCCAGGATTTGACCTTGGAACGGTCAGCGAGTTGGTGGCCCCGTTCGGCCCAGCGCAGGAAGGTCTCCTGGACGAGGTCGCAGGCGTCATCGGGGTGGCGGCACATGCTCAGGGCAAACCGGTACAGCGGGGCGCTGTGCTCGGAGACCAAAGCCTCGAAGTCAACGTCCTCGCGCATTCCGGATGGACACGGGTGAGAGGTGCAAGGGGGGCGAACGGTTCCAGGCGAAATCGTAATTTCGAATTTCATTCTGCCCGCTGCGTGCCGGGCGGGCGAGTCTCGAAAAATCCTGGGAACCGTTTCACGAGGTCGCGCCTCGTATGAGGGAGTTGGAGGAACCAAACAACAAGCAAGGGGGAGAGCGACGTATGAAGAAGATGCACATGAAACGACGCGGGGGAGTGGCGCCGATGTTGGCGTTGGCCGTGATGGCGGGGTGGGTGGGGCAGGCGGAGGCGCGTGACTTTCGCGTGAACATGATCCCGAACGGGTCGCGGTTCCGGTGTCAGAACTGCCACGTCAGCGTCAACGGTGGCGGCACGCGCACGGCCTTTGGCAACGCAGTGTTCAGCATCACCGGATCGAGCAGTCGCGCGTTTTGGACGCCGACCTTGGCGGCGCTGGATTCGGACGGGGACGGCACGAGCAACGGCAGCGAGCTCGGGGATCCGGAGGGGGACGGCACGGCGGAGGCGGGGCACACGGTGACCAATCCGGGCAACGCCACCAGCAAACCGCCGAGCAACCAAGCACCGCAGGTCGCCGTGACGGCGCCGGCGAACGGGGCGACGCTCACGGTTCCCGCGGTGACGTCGCTCACGGCGACGGCGACCGATGCGGACGGCACGGTGGCCAGTGTCGAGTTTTTCGTGGACGGCCAGTCGCAGGGCCTGCTGACGGCGGCGCCGTATGCGCAGACCGTGGAGTTGGGTTTGGGGACGCGTGCGTTGACGGCGCGTGCGGTGGATGACAAGGGGCTGGTTTCGACCTCCTCGGTGGTCACCGTGACGGTGGGTGCGCCGGAGGCTCCCAGCCTGACCACGGTCTCGGTCGCGGGAGGCAATGCCGCCCTGGCGTGGACGGGCGGGGGCGGGCCGTTTGCGGTGCAAGGCAAGGCAGCGGTGATGGATCCCTGGTGCGCGGTGTCGGCGGTGACCCCGGAGCGCACGGCCACGGTGCCGGCGGCGGATCCGGCTGGGCTCTTCCGCGTGGTGGACCTCGCGGGCCAGGCAGCGATCCCGCTGACTGCGGTGTTGGGCGGGGCCTTTGAGCGTCCCACGCCGGTGGCTGGCACCGGTGCGGGCTCGGCCACCTTCAAGTTGTCGGGGAACACCCTGTCCTTCGACATCCGGTACGAGGGTTTGTCGGGGACGGCGACCCTGGCGCATATTCATGGTCCGGCCGGAACGGACGCCAGCGCCGGGGTGCTGGTGGATCTCAAGCCATTCAATGGTGGTTCCTTTGGGGTGTCGGGTTCGTTGTCCGGTTCGGTGGTTCTGACTGCGGAGCAAAAGGCGGCGGTGTTGAGCGGGCGCACTTATGTGAACGTGCACACCGAGGCCAACAAGCCGGGGGAGATTCGGGGTCAGATACTCCCGGTGCTCCATCAGGCGGTCCTTTCCGGCGCCAACGAACGTCCCACGCCCGTCGTCAGTGCGGGCCTGGGCCAGGGTTTGTTCCTGCTCTCGGGAGATCAGCTGAGCTTCAACGTCAGCTACAGCGGCCTGTCGGGTCCGGCCACCCTCGCGCACATCCATGGGCCGGCGGACGCGGCGAACAGCGCCGGGGTGCTGATCAATCTCGCGCCGTTCAATGGGGGCGCTTTTGGGACCTCAGGCAGTCTGGTTGGGACCGTCACGTTGACGCCGGACCAGTTGAGCGCGGTGGCTTCGGGGCTCACGTATGTGAACATCCACACCGATGCCAACAAGCCGGGCGAAGTGCGCGGTCAGATCCTGCCGTGCGCGGCGGCGATTCCGTTCAGCGTGGCGATGTCGGGGGCCGCCGAGCGGCCCAACGCGGTGACCACCACGGGCGTGGGCGGCGGCATCCTGGCGTTGGAAGGCGACTCCCTCGTGTTCAACCTGAAGTACTCGGGGCTGTCGGGACCGGCGACCCTGGCGCATTTCCACGGTCCGGCCAGCGCGTCGGAGAGCACGGGAGTCCTGATCGATCTGGCGCCGTTCAACGGGGGCGCTTTTGGCGTCTCCGGGACGTTGTCGGGGCGTGTCACGCTGACGGCGGAGCAGAAGGGACATTTCCTGTCCGGACGCGTGTACGCCAACGTGCACACGGAGGCCAACA